>CAZKZM010000001.1:0-3080 GCA_964557305.1 uncultured Candidatus Saccharibacteria bacterium
CTTGAAATAGTTAAAAAAATCACAAAAGAAGAGTTAGTAGAGTTTTATGAAGATCCCTATGATGTTTTAAATCAAGAAGTAGACAGTTATTTGTATAAAAATAACAGCTTAGGTCTTAGCATTGGTGGAAGTGGAAAAAGCATAGATAATATTTCAACTTCTGATCTTAAAAATTGGTATATTGAACAGTATAATCCAAGTAATATGATCTTAACCTTAGTTGGCGACATAAATATCAGCGAAACAGTAAAAAAAATCAATGAAATCTTAAAATCCAATGAACTACCCGAAGATAAAAAAAATAATAGAAAAAACAACACAATCACTTATCCTACAACGACATCAAAGCCAGTTTATTTTAAAAATACTAATTTTCAAAACACACACTTAGCTTTTGTTTTTCCAGTAGGCGGGGTTGATAGTAAAGATTATTTCAAGTTTATTTTATTAACAGAAATTTTAAATAAAAAAATAAGGCAAGATTTTGAAAACAGCGGACTCTTTTATGACATTGATCTTTATTATCATCAGTATTTAAATACTGGAGAGATTAGAATAATAACTGCTTGTTCTAAAAAAAATAAAGATAAAGTATTGAAAGAGATTAATTCTTTTGTTGAAAATATTAAAATATCAAATTCTCTTTTTGAAAAAATAAAAAATCATACCGAATACGAATTTTTATTAAAAGAAGATAATGTCGATGAGCTGTCATCTTTATCATTGTATCTTTTGAAATCAAAGCCAAAATTGATTAGACTTGAAGATGAAATAAATAAATTAAAAAAAGTTAAATTTAGCGAGATAAAAGAAACCAAGAAAAAATATTTTAACAAGAAAAATAGTTATTATTTTGTAATGAATTAAAGAAAAAGCATTGATTTTTGTCTTTATTACTGGTATTATTAGTAGTTGTAAGAAGTAACAATAAAAAAATTATGTCAGCATTACCAGGAGCAAATTTTACGCACAAAGCGCAACAGGCGATTATTGTTGCGCAGAAGATAGCACAGAAAAAAGGAGATCAACAGATTGATCCTCTTCATCTTTTGTTTTCACTTATAATTCAAAAAGATAGCATCGTAAGTAGTGTTATGGAGAGAGTTGGACTTGATACGGAGATGTTGAAAAGAAGAACAGAGCGATCAATAAAACAAATAAAAAAAGAACCTTTGCCAAGAAAAAGCAACGGTCATTTTTATCTTTCTCAAGAGATAACAAAAATACTGAAAAAGGCAGGAGAGGAAGGATTAAAGATGGAAGACAAGTTTATTTCCGTAGAACATCTTTTTCTTGCGTTGCTTAGTGTTGAAACACAAGCTTTGTATATATTAGAAACGGCCTCTTTCCTTCCTTACGGAAAAGGAGGACCAGCCGCAGATAAAGTAGAACAGTTTAATTACGATTTAGTAAAAAAAGAAATAATTGAGATAAGAGGAGGAAGAAAGATAACTGATCCACATCCCGAATCAAAGATGCAGGTTTTAGAAAAATACACCAGAAATCTTACTGATGAAGCTCGCCAAGGAAAGATAGACCCGGTTATTGGAAGAAAAAAAGAAACAAGAAGAATGATGCAAGTTCTTTCCCGAAGAACAAAAAATAACCCAGTTCTTCTGGGAGAACCAGGAACAGGAAAAACAGCAGTTGTTGAAGGAATGGCACAAAGAATTGCAAAAAAAGATGTTCCAGAAAGTTTGAAAAACAAAGAGGTGATTGCTCTTGATATCGGCTCTTTGATTGCGGGAGCAAGATACCGAGGAGAGTTTGAAGATAGAGTAAAAGCTCTCTTAAAAGAGATAAAAAAGAAAGAAGACAAGTATATAATATTTATTGACGAATTACACACTGTCGTTGGTGCTGGATCTGCAGAAGGATCAGTTGATATGGCAAACTTGTTAAAGCCAGACCTTGCTCGTGGAAAACTTCGGGCTATCGGAGCAACAACCCTTAAAGAATATCAGAAGTATATTGAAAAAGACCCTGCTCTTGAAAGAAGATTTCAGCCAATTTCTATTGCCGAGCCAACCGAAGAAGAAGCAGTTCTTATTCTTCGTGGAATAAAAGAAAAGTATGAGATGCATCACGGAGTAAAGATTGAAGAATCAGCATTAAAAGCTGCCGTTGAGCTTTCTGCAAGGCACATTTCTGATCGCTTTCTTCCCGATAAAGCAGTTGACTTGATGGATGAAGCGATGAGTTCTCTTCGTCTTGAAATTGAATCACAGCCAGCAAGATTAGAAGATCTGAAAAAAGAAATTCAAGATTTTGAGATTGAGTTAGAGTCACTTAAAGGGAACGGTAGTGAAGCAACGAAAAAAAGAAAAAATGCGATCAATCGTCAAATTGCTGACCTGAGAGAAAAAGCAGAAGAACTTGAATCAAGATGGAGAGCGGAAAAAGAAACAATAACAAAAATAAAAGAGATAAAAAACACTGTTGATTCCTTGAAGTATGAGTCAGAAAGAGCAAGTCAAGAGGCAAATCTACAAAGAGTTGCAGAGATAAAGTATGGAAAAATTCCAGAACTAACAAAAGAACTTAACTCTGAAGAAAAAAAATTAAAAAATCTTCAAAAAAGAAAACCGATACTAAAAGAGTTAGTGACGAGAGAAGATGTAGCAGGAGTTGTTTCCCGCTGGACAGGAGTTCCTTTGAATAGTTTATTAGAAGAAGAGGCACAAAAACTGAAAAAAATGGAGAGCATTATCTCTCGTCGTGTTATTGGTCAAGAAGAGGCGATAGTTGCAATTTCTAACGCAATTCGTCGTTCTCGTGCTGGAATATCTGAAGAAAACAAGCCCCTTGGTTCGTTTTTGTTTCTTGGACCAACAGGAGTTGGAAAAACAGAAACAGCGCGTGCGTTGGCAGAGTTTTTGTTTGGAAGCGAGAAGGCACTTGTCACTCTTGATATGTCAGAGTATATGGAAAAACATGCCACATCAAAGATGATTGGTGCGCCTCCAGGATATGTTGGACATGAAGACGCCGGGCAGTTGAGTGAGATAATAAGAAGAAGACCTTACAGCATTATTCTTATTGATGAGATAGAGAAAGCCCACCCTGATGTGTTTAATGTT
>CAZKZM010000002.1:0-5204 GCA_964557305.1 uncultured Candidatus Saccharibacteria bacterium
CTTGTTTTTGATTGGAACGAAGGATTGTCCTTGACTAAAAAAAATAAAAAAGCATAATAATAGTATATTACTTTTTGTAAATATGTTTAACTATCAAAAAATTTGTGAAGAACTACTGACCGTTTTGCCAGAGAGAACAGGAGATATAATCTCTCGTCGTTTTGGTCTTTTTGAAAAAAAGAAAGAAACCTTGGAGGCGATTGGAAAGAGTCACAACATTACCAGAGAAAGAGTTCGTCAGATTGAAAGAGACGGAATAAGAAAGATAAAGAAAAGTGCTAACAAATATAGCGATGTTTTTTTGTTTTTAAGAAAAAAAATGGAAGAGTTTGGTGGAGTTAGAAAAGAAGATGTTTTCCTTGAAGAGTTAGCGAAGAGTGGTGATGATAAAAATTACATTGTTTTTCTCTTGAATATAGATGAAAAGTTTTCAAGAGTTTACGAATCACCAAAGAGATATGTAGTTTGGACTACTGGAAAAGAAAAGTTAGAAAAAGCAGAAAAAGTAATAAAAGAAGTTTGTCGTATTTTTGAAAAAGAAAAAGAACTTTTTTCATTAGACGAACTAAAAGAAAAACTAACAGAAGATGTAGAGAAAGAAAAACTCTTGTTTATAATTGAAACATCAAAAGAAATTGGAAAAAGCAAAAGCGGAAAGTTGGGACTTTACAAATGGCCAGATGTTAATCCAAAAGGAATAAGAGACAAGGTTTATCTTGCCTTGAAAGAAGCAAAAAAACCTCTTCACTTCAAAGAAATTGCAACCGCTCTTGGAGAAAAAACAAATCCACAAACAACTCACAACGAACTAATAAAAGATCCTTCTTTTGTTCTTGTTGGAAGAGGGGTTTATGCTCTTGCAGAATGGGGCTATGTTCCAGGAGAAGTAAAAGAAGTTATCAGAAAAATATTAAGGAAAGAAGGAGCCCTCTATAAAGACGAGATAATAACTCATGTTTCTAAACAAAGAATAGTAAAGAAAAATACAATAATTCAAAACTTAAGTAATAAAAAATATTTTATAAGAACTCCTGATGGAAAATATACCATTGCTTAATGAAATATGGGCTGGTTTTTCAGAAGCATTTGTGGGGTTGATTCCTCTCTTCAAGGTTTTGTTTAGTATTTTTGCTACCTGGTGGTGGGTAGTTGTTCCTTTTGTTCTAATTCCAGAAGTTAAAAGACACTGGCTCTTTTGGAGAGCGGTCTCTCGTGACGATAAATCGGTAATATTAGAAGTTCGTATCCCGCAAAATATGGAGAAGCCGATTCGTGCTATGGAAAATGTTATTATTGGCTTTTGGCCTCTCTATGGAGTTCTGGGATGGTACGACAAGTGGTGGAAAGGAAAAAGTAAAGCAGGGTTTTCGCTTGAAATAATATCTCTTGAAGGTAGTCCTCACTTTCTGGTTCGTTGTCCAGCGGGAGATAAAGATCTCTTTGAATCAAGCATCTATGCCGAGTATCCAGAGGCAGAGATCTCAGAAGTAGAAGATTATACTACAAAAGTTCCACCTGATGCTCCAAACGAAAGATGGGATGTTTGGGGTACTGACTTTACTATTCCAGGAACAGATCTTTATCCATTAAAAACATATCGTGAGTTTGAAACAGAGAAAGAAATAAAAGAAGAAAAAAGGATTGACCCGATGGCAAACCTAATAGAGGGATTAAACAAGATACAAAAAGGAGAACAGATCTGGATTATGATAAGTGCAACTCCTGTTGCTGACTCAGAAATAGGATTTTTCAAAAGAGGAGATAAAGAAATAAACAAGATAGCAGGAAGAAAAGAAAAACCACAAGGACTCGGTTTTTTTGCAGATATTTTAAATATACTTACCGGATTTCCTCCTAAACCAGTTGCAAAAGAAGACGATTCTCTTCCAGAAATGAAGTTGATTTCTGGCGAAAAAGAAAAAATAAAAGCGATTGAAGCAAAAAGATCAAAACATCTTTATGAGTGTTTTATTCGTTTTGTTTATGTCGCAAAAAAAGAAAATTTTTCTGGAAGCAGAGTTAAGTTGCCGATCGGTTATATAAATCAGTTTAACGGACATAACAAACTTTCTCCGTGGAAAGAAACGATCACTAAAATTAGTCAAGGGTGGTATAACTGGTTTTGGTTTATTGAAAGACGGTTGTATGTTAGAAAAAGAAAGATCTTCAGAAATTATTTAAGAAGAGTTCCTGCTTTTTTTCCTAAATCAAAAAAAGGTCAAACTTTTATTTTAAACTCTGAAGAGCTTGCAAGTTTGTATCATTTTCCTTCAAGATACTCTTCTCCATACTCTTCAATTTCAAGAGTGGAGGCGAAGAAGAAAGAGCCACCAGCTAATCTTCCTATATATGAGCAACAGTGATATTACATATTTTGGTGTTACTACTTTTCGCAATCAAGAAAAGAAGTTCGGAATAAAAAGAGATGATCGCCGTCGTCATTTTTATTCTATTGGAAAAACAGGAATGGGAAAGTCCGTGATGCTTGAAAATATGGCGATACAAGATATTAAAAACGGAGAAGGGATTGGTTTTATTGATCCCCACGGAGAAGCGGCAGAAACTTTACTGAAGTTTATCCCCCCAGAAAGAATTAATGATGTTGTTTACTTTAATCCATCGGACCTTGAAAAAGTAATCGGGTTTAATGTTATGGAAGAAGTGAACAAAGAGCATCGTCATCTTGTTGCTTCAGGGCTGATGGGAGTTTTCAAAAAAATATGGCCTGATGTTTGGTCAGCAAGAATGGAGTATATTTTAAATAATACTATTCTTGCTCTTCTTGATTATCCAAGTTCAACTCTTTTAGGAATAAGCAGGATGATGTCAGATGTTAGTTTTAGAGAAAAAGTAGTAGAGAATATTACTGACCCAGTTGTGAAAGCGTTTTGGACAAAAGAGTTCTCTTCTTGGAGCCAACAGTATGCCACCGAAGCGGTTGCTGCAATTCAAAACAAGGTTGGGCAGTTTGCTTCAAGTGCAATAATAAGAAATATTATTGGGCAAGTGAAATCAACGATTGACATTGAAGAGATTATAAACAGTCGGAAGATACTAATAGTTGATCTTTCAAAAGGAAAACTTGGAGAAGATAACTCAATGCTACTTGGAGCACTTCTGATTACCAAGTTGCAGATTGCAGCGATGGCGAGAGTGAAAATTCCCGAAGAAGAAAGAAAGGACTTTTTTCTATATATTGATGAGTTTCAAAACTTTGCAACTCGTTCTTTTATAAACATTCTTTCCGAAGCGAGAAAGTATCGTTTGTCTTTGATTTTAAGTCATCAGTATATTGGACAACTTGAAGATCAAGACCGACAAGGAAGTCAGATGAGAGATGCTATTTTAGGAAATGTTGGAACGATCGTTACTTTTCGGCTGGGCTCAAAAGACGCTGAGCTTTTAGAGAAAGAGTTTGCAATGAATATTACAATTGAAGACATAATTAATCTTCCAAAATATAATATATACACAAAGTTAATGATTGATGGAATATCAGGAAATCCTTTTTCAGCAAAAACTCTTCCTCCGTTCCAAGTTGAAGACGAAAGTATGGCCGAGAAAGCAGTAAATGCTTCTCGGGAGAGATACGGAAGAGACAGGAAAAAAATTGAAGAAAAACTTTCTCGTTGGTTGTTGAGCTTTAAAGAAAAAGAAGAAGAGCAAGGATCACAACAAAGTGAACCAGTTCTTTATGATGCAATCTGCTCAAGTTGTGGCAAGAAAACAAAAGTTCCTTTTCTTCCTGATGGAAGTAGACCTACTTACTGCAAAACTTGTAGAAAAAAAGGAGCAACAGTCAATAAAGAACAGGGAAAAGAAGAAGTTAAAAAAGAAAAAGAAAAGAAAAACTCTTTTCGGGAGGCAATTAAATTAGCAAAAGAACAAGAAAAAGAAAAAAGCTCAGTGAATAAGCTTAGAGATGCGATAAAAAAAGCATTTCAAAAAAAGAAGAAATGAGATTAAAAAACTTTTCAAAAAAAATAGGACAGAAGAAGGTTTTGGTTCGTTGTGGACTAAATGTTCCTTTTGATGAGAGCGGAAAGATATCCGACGATTTTAGGATAAGGCAAGCAGTTCCGACAATTAAATACTTAACTGAGAAGAAAGGAAAAGTAATTATAATAAGTCACTTCAAAGAGGAGGGGGGAGTTGCAATAAAAAAAGCACTATCCTCTTTTTTAGAAAAAGATGTTGATTTTGTTGATGACTGTATTGGAAAAAAAGTTCAAAAGAAGATAGAAGAGATGAAAGAAGGAGATGTTCTTCTCTTGAATAGCGTTCGTAAACACAAGGGAGAAAAAGAGAACAGTAAACTTTTTGGAAAAGAACTTTCCGACCTTGGTGATTTTTTTGTAAACGATGCTTTTCCTGTTTCTCACAGAAAACACGCCTCTGTTTGTCAGATTCCACGCTTTTTACCATCAGCAATGGGGCTTCTTATGGAGAAGGAAGTAGACGCTCTGAACAAGATTATAAAAAAGCCCAAAAAACCGGTTGTTGTTTTGATTGGAGGAGCAAAAATAGAATCAAAAGCAGGAGCGATAGATTACTTTTTGAAAAAAGGATACACTGTTCTTCTTGGAGGAAAAGTTGCCAACTCAGTTATCGGCTCAAAAATGTTTACCTCAAAAAATCTTTACTTACCAACTGACGGAGTTACTTCTAACAAGAAAGAAGTAAAAATTAAAGATCTTCAAAATTGCGAAGATGTTTTTGATATAGGATCAGAGACCATTAAACTTTATGGAGATGTAGTTAAAAAAGCAAAAACCATTATCTGGGCAGGACCACTTGGTTTTTTTGAAAAATCTCCTTTTCACAAAGGAACAGAACAAGTTGGAAGAGCGGTTGTTGAAAACTCTTCAGCATTCAAAGTTTGCGGAGGAGGAGAGACAAACTATGCTTTGCAAAAATTAAAAGTTGTTGATAAGATGGATTTAGTTTCTTCAGGAGGAGGAGCGATGCTCGCTTATTTAACCGAAAAAGAAATGCCGGGAATAAAAGCGATAGAAAAACTCAAAACGCAAAAGTCAAAAGTCAAAAATGCAATTTAAAACTAAAAACTTAATAAGTTAATTTCAAATTTCAAATTTCAAATTTCAAATTTTAAATCAATTTTAAATGACTCAATTTCAAATTTTAAAACACATAATCACAAAGCTATGAGTAAGTTGTTTTAAAATTTAGTCATTTGTTCATTT
>CAZKZM010000003.1:0-3781 GCA_964557305.1 uncultured Candidatus Saccharibacteria bacterium
TTTATACAAATAACTGTCTACTTCTTGATTTAAAACATCATAGGGATCTTCATAAAACTCTACTAACTCTTCTTTTGTGATTTTTTTAACTATTTCAAGATTTTCTTTTGTAAAATCAGGAGAAGCAACAACTGAAAATAAAGATGACAAGCCATTTTTTATAAGGTCTTTGTGAGTAGTAATCTCAAAGTAAGTGAAATCTTTTTTAGTATAAGGGTATATATCAAGAGCAGTAGGGCTTAATTTTGATTGTTTTGTTTTTAAAAATAATAAGTGTTCAAGTAAGTGAGAAATGCCGTTGTTATTTTTATCTTCATAAGCGGAACCTGTCTTGATATATAAGGTTATATCAAGTGATGATAATTTTTTAGTTTTAATAACAAATAAAGTTAAATTATTTTCAAGTTTTTTACAATAAAATTGCAACATATTTTTCAGATAATAAATATTTTGATATTTTTTAATTATAACATTTTCTACTATTTAAAAAAGGAAGGCGAAGCGCTATAAAAGCCACTTCGCCGGTTGGGTGGTTTTTATTTCTTTTTACCACCAGATGTTCCGGATTTTTTTCCGGATTTTGTCGTTGAAAGACCGCCCCCTTTGGAAGCTCTCTTTCCGCCCCATCCTCCATGCTTTGAAGGTCCACGTGTTGGAGTGTTTTTCTTCGCCATCAGTCATCACCTCCTTTCGGTCTTTTAATGAACTACCCTGACCATAAATATTATAACCCTTGTTCTTCATTATTGTCAATATTATCATGACTTATTTTAATTTGCCGAGGGTTGCTTTTAGTTCTATTTCTGTTTCGTTTCTTAGTATTTTTATTGTTATCTCATCTTCTGGTTCGTGTCTGTTTATTACTTCTGCTAAGTGATTTTTTTCATTAATTTTTTCTTGATTTATTTCTAAAATAACATCTCCTTCTTTTATCCCTGCTTCTTCTGCGGAAGAATCAGGTGAAACTGCAGGATATCCCCTTCCACCAGAGACAACAACTGCGCCGTAATCAACAGAGAGATTTTTTTCTTGCTTTACTTCTTCATCTATCATCAAGTAACGAACGCCAAGGAATGGATAAATAATCTCCCCTTTTTCTATCGCTTGTTTTATTGCTCGTTGTGCTTTGTTTACTGGTATTGCAAATCCGATTCCTTCAGCATAAGTTGCAATCGCGGTATTTATTCCGATAACTTCTCCTTTTATGTTTAATAGTGGCCCGCCAGAATTTCCAAAGTTAATTGCAGCATCTGTTTGAATAACATCACTGAGAAGCTCTGTGCTTTCTGCCCCCGTTGCCCATATTTCTCTTCCTGTCCCAGAAATAACTCCAACGGAAACTGTGTTTTCAAGTTCTCCAAGAGCGTTCCCAATTGCAATCGCAGTTTGTCCAATTCTTATGTTGTCAGAGTTTCCAATTTCAAGAACAGGAAGATCTTCTGTTTCTATTTTTATTACTGCCAGATCTTGAACAGGATCTTTGGCAATAACCTCTGCTAAAAAAGATTCTCCTGTTGATAAAAAAACTTTGTACTCTGCCGAATCTTGATGAACTATGTGGCGATTGGTTAAAATAAAACCATCTTCTGAAATAATAAACCCTGTTCCTCTCCCTTGCTCAACTCCAACTTCATAAGAAACAATGCTTACAACTGATGGAATACTTTTTTCAACAACACCTATTATCATCTCTTCATAATCAAGGGCAGGAGTATATTTTTCAACAACACCTCCTTGCTCTTCTTGATACCTTGGAACAGAAGAAAACTCCACTCCAAGTAGAACTCCCATAAAAATAAAGGTAGTAAGAATTATTATTACTAATATGGTTTTAGTGATTATTTTTAGAATAGACATAATATATTAATTTTGAATTTTGAATTACGAATTTTGAATCAATTTTGAATTTCTTAATTTTCTAATTTTAAAACAAGTATTAATTTTAAATTATTGTCATTCCCGCGGAGCCTGTCCCCGCGAAGGCGGGGAGCGGGAATCCAGTTTGTGATTTTGAACATTCACCCCATTTTTACACCCCTGGGGTGTAAAAGGTTATAACTACTATAGCAATTATAGTATATATAGCAAATATAATAAAATCCTAAGCACGAAATCCTAAATCCTAAACAAATCCTAAATCCAAATGACAAAAATCCAAAACAAAAAACTTTTGTCAAATCCACCCCATTTTTACACCCCTGGGGTGTAAAAATGGTTTATCTTTCAAGGGATTCTTCGCTTCGCTCAGAATGACAGCAATTGAAAATTATTTATAACTTTAAATTTTGCACTGTGGCTTTTCGCTTTGCACTTTGCGTTTTGCGCTTAACTATTTACTCATACCGAAGAGCGTCTACTGGTTTCATTTTTGCTCCTTGTCTGGCTGGTAGGAATCCTGACAAGCAACCGACGACGAAAGAAAATCCTAATCCGAAGAGAACAAGCCATATTGAGATATGTGCCTCTAAATAAAACACTGGATGTATTTGTGAAAAGTATATCTCAACAGAGATTGCGAGAAGAAGTCCTAAAACAACTCCACCAATGCCTCCTATTGTTCCTATAATTCCGGCTTCAAATAAAAATATTTTTGTGATATCACTTCTTTTTGCTCCAACTGCTTTAAGAACTCCGATCTCTTTTGTTCTTTCTTTCACGGAGGTGTACATCGTATTCATAATTCCTATTCCCCCAACAAGAATTGCAATACTTGCGAAAGAAACCACTGCCATCTGAATCATACCCATTATATTATCCACCATATCAGTCACTGTCTCACTGGTCATTACCGAGAAAGAAGGACTGTCTTCGTCTTTTCTTCTTGTCATTGACTGCTCAAGTTCTCTTTCTATGTTTTCTGCAACAATATTAGTGTCATATCCTTCTTTAAGACGAACCATTGCGACAGGAGTTCCTTCTCTTTTTCCTGTTGCCTCCCTGAAATCACTCAGATCCATAGCAACCACAAGATCATCTTGTTTATTTCCCAAAGACCGCAAAACTCCAGAAACTGTAAACTCTTTTCCTTGAATATTTACAGAATCACCAGCAATCATCTCTGGAAAAAGATCTTTTGGAACCAGGTTTCCAACCATCACCTCTCTTCTTCCTGGACGAGGAAACTCACCATCAACCATCTCCCATCCCATATTGTCACGCAGTAAGGAAAGGCCGTCATCTAGGTCTATTCCGTAAACAAGGGTCATTTTTGTTTCTTGAAAGTGACGAACCATAGAACCAGCCCACGGCATCTCCAAAACAACATCAACCCCATCGGCTCTTCTGATCGCTTCAATATCTTTTTTTTTCAACTCTACCCCGCCCATCATTGTTGTCATCAGATCGCTGGTTTCTCCTGGATAAACAATTATAATATCACCTCCCATCATTCTGAGTTCACGCATTACTGATTCTTTTAATCCTTCACTCAAAGACAACAGAGAAACAACAAGAAATATTCCGATAACAATCCCTAAAACCGTAAGCCAGCTTCGCATTGAGCGAGATCGCAAGTTCCGTAAAGCTATTTTGAAGTATTCTAGGTTCATATAGTAATTTCAAATTTCAAATTTCAAATTTCAATTGAATGACCAAATGACTAAATTTCAAAACCCAACTTCACTGTCATTGCGAGGGCGAAGCCCGAAGCAATCCCATGAGATTGCCACGTCGTTTCACTCCTCGCAATGACGAGGAAAAAGGATGTTTTAAAATTTAAAATTAAGTCATTTGAAATTGAATTGAAATTTAAAATTTAAAATTTAAAATTTTTTGTTGGGAT
>CAZKZM010000004.1:0-2355 GCA_964557305.1 uncultured Candidatus Saccharibacteria bacterium
TAATCTCCTTCTATCGAAACCAACTCCCAAGAGTCCCCTTCTACAGAATTAACTTTTAATTTTGCTTTTTCAGCGCTTGTATCTTTAGCTAGAAGTTGAGAATTAAATGTTAAATTTTCAGGCAAAACTCTTTCTCCATGTTCTACAACCTCTCCTAAGTTAATCTCAACTACATCAACTCTTTGTAGATTATTTTTTTTGGCAACCTCAAGGGTTGTTTTTAAAATTTTGTCTGCTAAGTGAAGATCGTGCATAATATATTTTAATGAGTAGCACAACTAATACAAGGATCGTAAGCTCTTATCATCATTTTAATTTTTCTTTCTCTCTCTTCTTTATCCATATTTTTTAAATCTGGTAAAAATACTTTTAAGTCGTTCTCTAGATTTTGCAAAAACTGAGCAGTTGGACTTATAACGCTACTTTTTATTATTTTTCCATCACTACCAACATTATAAATGTGAAACAGTGTTCCTCTTGGAGCCTCTACTGCTCCCACTCCCCAACAATCTTTTTTAGGAAAAAATTCTTCTTCAGTAGTAATGTCTTTCTCTAGATAACCGCCTTCTAGGAATTCATCTATCAAGATACTAACTTCTTCAAAGCAGTGAACTACTTCAACTACTTGAGCAAAGATGTTATTAAAAGTATTATAATCAACTCCTTCTTTAAAAAATTCATCAGCAAGTTTTTTTGCCTTCAAATTTAATCTCTCTTTGTTATTGTTTATTCTTGCTAAAGAACCAACCATATAGCTATCACCCTTATACTGTCCTCTTTTAACAACATCAAACGGAGATTCTATTTCTTTTATTTTTGGTAAGAAAAAATTAACATCTAGCGGTTCTTCATCAACAGATGCAATCTTTCCTTCATAAAAATCATATTTTTCTTCGTTTTTAAGTGATATAAACTCTGTTTTTCTTGAAAACTTAGGATAAGAGATGTTTTTAAAAACATCTGCTAGTTCTATGATTTCTGGAAGTATTTCTTTACTTTTTTGTTTCAACTCTTCAAGTTTTTTTCTGTCTGGCATCTTTCCAAACCCTCCTATTTTTGTATTTGTTGGATGGATTGCTCTTCCTCCAATAACTTCTGCTAACTCATCAGAAAAAGCTCTTACTTTCAAAGCTTGTGCTGTTTCTTTATCCATCTTTTTAATCAAGTTTACTGTTTCATCTTCTTTAAAATAATCCGGTAAAACTAAAAAGAAAAGATGTAAAGAGTGACTTTGTATCATCTGACACAACAAAAGAAGTTTTCTTAAAATCTTTACTCCTTCAGAAACTTCAACATCTAAAGCATCTTCCATCGCTTTAATTGAGCACGTGTTATGAACGATAGGACAAACTCCACAAATTCTTGATGTTATCAACGGAGCATCATCATACCTCCTTCCAATAATTATTCCTTCTATTAATCTTGCTCCTTCGTGAACTTCAACTCTTGCTTTTGCTAAATCCCCTTCTAGAATATGCCCCATAAAACCAAGGTGCCCTTCAATTTTTGCTACTTGATTGATGTTTATTTTCATATTAATTATTTTTTTCTTTAATCTTTTTTTTAAACTCATCAAGAAGCCCAAAAACCTCTAATCGGTTTTCTATCTCTTCTGTTGTTGCAAAGCTTTCTAATGTTTTTTTCATTATTTCAGCATCAACTCCATCTCGAAACCCACGACAACCCAAACACTGCAAGGCATTGCTTGGGCAAGGAGCTCCACATCCTCCAAGAATCCAGGGTCCAAAACAGATCTTTTTTTGAGTTAAAAGACAATCTTTTGTTCCTGCTTTTGGACAATCTTTACAAACAGGAACCTGTTCTATTTCTGGCTTCTCTCCATTAATAATTTTTTTTGTTTGTTTTAAAAATTCCTCTGAATTAATCGGACATCCAGGAATTGTAAAATCAACTTTAACAAAATCTTTAATTCCTTTTATTTCAGGATTTTCAATGCTATCAAAGTATTTATATGTCTTTTTTAATATCTCTTCTTTGTCGTGATAATTTTTAATCTCTTGAACCCCTCCAAGATGAGCACAAGTACCAATAGCAACTAAAGTTTTTGCCCTTTTCCGAGCTTCTTTTAAGAGTTCCATCTCTCTTGTTGTTATTGCTGTTCCTTCAATAAAAACTACATCAAAGTTTTCTGGCCAAGGTTTATCTTCTAAGTAGCTACACTCAGAAAACTCAACTCTATCTTCTAAATCAAGTAATTTTTCACCTAACTTAAGAATTGCAACTCTACAACCTTCACAAGAAGTAAGTGATATCATTCCTATTTTTATTTTTTTAGACATAAGCAGATATTAGTAGTGGGGAGAATCTTGATTCTCCCCACTTTGGTTACAAGCA
>CAZKZM010000005.1:0-3255 GCA_964557305.1 uncultured Candidatus Saccharibacteria bacterium
ATTTGTTCATTTGGTCATTTATTTGAAATTTGAAATTTGAAATTTGAAATTCTTACTGTATCTTTTATAGCTACTATAACTGTTATACTGGATTCCCGCTGGAGTACAACCCTGCTCCGAATGGTGCAGGGCGGGAATGACAGTCAAATGTCAAAAGTCAAATGTCAATTGTCAATTATCAGTTTTGACTTTTTATCCTACATCTCTACCTCTACTACTCCGCTTGGGGTTATGCTTACTGTTCTTTTTATTTCGTTGTTTTTAGAAGCACAAAAAGTTATCTCAACAGTTGTTGTTGCTTCTGTTCCGTTCAAGAAAATATCACTATTATTGCTAAAAATAATGCTTAGTTTATCACCTTCACTTTCTGATAGTTCACATACTAAACTTTTTTCTGTTTCCACTACTCTTTCTTCTTCTCCAACTTGGTACTCGTTATCTTCGTTCTTGTCAATAAAAATAATATAATCTTCTTCTTGTCTTTCAAGGAAAATTCCGTAATTAAATCTTTTCACTTCGCTTCCTTCTTCGTAAGCAACAGACCCAACCGTTCTTTTTTTTATAACTGATACATCACCAACAAAACTTTCAGTTGTTCTTTCCAAAGAAAGACGAGGAAATGCTTCCGAGTAAGCGGCGACTGTGTATATTGCGAGGATTACTATAATTGCAAAAACAACCATTAGTTCAATTATCGTAAATCCATCTTTTCTACGAAAAGATGCGCTAAACTTTTTGTTTTTTGTTTTAGTATGCATAGTTTAGATAAAGTTCAATAACTTCTGCTCCGTAGAAATATCCGAGAAGAGTTCCTGCTATTAGAAACGGGCCGAACGGAATCTGGCTTTTTGGTTTTTTTATTTTCACTGCTATTAGTGTCAATCCTATTATAGCACCAAGAACAAAAGAAACAAAAAGAGCAACTAAGATTTTTGGAAATCCCAAGAAAAAACCCATAAAAACAACGAATTTTACATCACCAAACCCCATTCCTTTTCCTCTTGTAAAGTAGTAAAGAGCAAAAAAGAAAAGAAATGCTCCAAGTGCAGAAAAAATTCCGTGAAGAAAAATTTGTAGATCTTGATTATAAAAAGAGATAAAGGAAAGATAGGCAAAAGAGATTCCAATCAAAGAAAAGTTTGCAAAATCAGGAATAATAAAGTGTTTTAAATCATAAACAAAAATTAAAACAAGAAGAGTTGCAACTACTAAAAGATAAAGAGTTGTGATCAGTTCAAACAAACTTAATCCTCCGATACTACTAATCCCCAGAAAAGCAAAAAGTACCCCCGTAGAAAACTCTACAAGGGGGTACTGTATTGATATTTTTTCACGACAGTATCTACATCTTCCTTTTAGAAAAATATAACTAAAAACAGGAACAAGATCTTTAACTTTGAGTGTTTTTTTGCACTTTGGACAGTAGGATCTTCCTTCTGGCTTTTGACCAACTTCAAGTCGGTAAATCCAGCAGTTCAAAAAAGAACCAATAAAAAGACCTAACAAGAAAACAAAACCAGCAATCAAATAAAAATCCATAATCCGTGATAATTATAACAACTACTCACAACTTCCAAAGGCATCACAACTGCCAGAACAACAATCTCCGTCAGTAGTACAACTTTCTCCTGCGGCTAAACAGCTAACTTCTACTTCTTCACAAGAAATAGCTGTTCCGCCGTAACACTCAATCTCGTCGTCAATACCTCTTTCTGCTCTTCCAGAACTATCAACACAAAAAATCTCAGTTGGTTCGCTTATAAAACGAGCCCAAGCACAGTAGTTTTTGTCATCTGTAGAAAATTTTATATCAAATATATCACCATCATACTCCGTTTCCTCTGTGCCTACCTCAAGGATGTATGATTTTATCTTTTCAAGCTCTGATTCATCATCATCCTCCATATTTTTAAGTCGTTTATATCCGTCTTGCCAGTCAAATGATGCTTCTGCAACATTTCTTAACTCGCTCATCTGTCTTTGCACCGTTGAATCTCGCGCTCTCTTTCGCGCTAAATCCAAAGAAACAAGAACAACAGATGCTAAAATACCAATAATGACAATAACTGTCAAAAGTTCGGTCAAGGTAACCCCTTGTTGTTTGTTCTTAGTCATATGTTAATAATTAATTAATAATTAATCTTATTATAATCAGTGTTGAAAAAAATGCAACTAATTATCTGTCTTCACAATTTGCTGGACTGTAAAGATCTGTGCAGTTTATATCTCCTGGGTTTGCTATAACTTCATTTCCCAAAGAATCAACACAAAAAACCTTGTCTTTCTCGTAAAAAAGAGGGTACGCGTAGGCGCAGTACTGATCAAATCCTAACCCCACCCCCGCGTCTTCAGGAAAAAATATTCTAATATCACTGTTAACATCGTAAGCCCTTTGTCTTATTTGTCTTATTGTTGGATAATCATCATTTATATTGGTTGCACTTCCTCTCATCTCATACAACTCCTTATATCCTGTTGTTGGATGATAAACTGACTCTGCAATCCCTTTAATCTGTTCCACTTCACTTATTAAAATTGCATCTCTTGTTTTGTTTCTGGAGATGTTAAAAGCGGTAAATGTGAAAAAGATTATGAGAGCGAGAATAAGAATCACCAACATCATCTCTACTATTGTAAATCCGCCATCTCTACGAGATGGTGCGCTAAACGACGCTAAACTGCGCTTGCACGCGCTAAACAACGCGAAACTAGGACGCGAAACTACGCTAAACTTTGAAGAGTTTTCTTTTTTTTCTTTCATACCTTGGTTACATTATAAACAAATAAAAAAAAATGACAAACAAAAAGCATATGGACTCCAGGAGTCCACATGCTTTTTTTATTTTTCTTTGCTTTAAATCTAGAAACCAGGACAAGCGGCAGCAGAACAAGCGCTAGTACTTTCACCAACTTCCAAGCTAGCGTCAGTACACCAGTGTGTTCCATCAGCAAGCTGAATGCTTGCACAGAAACCACTTGCACTAGGTGATCCTATCGAAATATTATTTCCTTGAACTGATGCTGGAGCACCAATTCCACTAAGGGTCATTCCTGAGTAACTGCCATCATGATCAGCAGCATAAAGCTCAGCAGCGCTTCTTATTTGAGAGATAGCTCCTTTTCTATCGGCATCTCTTGCTGATTCACGAGCACCATCAAGAGCAATAAGAACTAAAGTAGCAAGAATTGCGATAATTGCAATTACTACTAAAAGTTCAATAAGGGTAAATCCTTTTTCTCTTTTCATATTTTTTG
>CAZKZM010000006.1:0-2088 GCA_964557305.1 uncultured Candidatus Saccharibacteria bacterium
GGATTGATAGCGATAATAACTGCTGCGGCAAGAATGGCGATAATACCAATTACGATTAAAAGTTCAATTAAAGTAAAACCTTTTTGATTTGTATTTTTCATAATTTATTTTTTATTATTTTTTCTCGACCTTTTCTTTTTTTAATTAATTAACTTCTTCATCTTCTTCTATAACTTCAAAATCTTCTTCGTTCTCATCAATCTCTTGCTTTCCTTCTTCAAGTTGCAAGAAAGTAATTATTCTTGCCTTCAGTGGCTGTATTGGTGTTGGAACAGGAAGAAACGCAATATAATAAACAATCAAGCCAAGGAAAAACATTCCAAATCCAAAAATTAATAATGCAACCGTCCATCTTGAATATTTTTCATTTATCATATTTTTAAATTAAATTAAAGATTACACTAAAACAATATAATATTTTTTTATTTTTTGCAAATACTACTCTGTGTCAACCTCTGAATCTTCTTCTTCAACTTCAACAATCTCCATCATCTCAAAATCTTCCAAGCTCATCGTTGTTATCTTTTTCAAATTTTCACGATAAATCCACCCCTCTTCATCTTCGCTAATTTTAACTCTCACCCAACCAGCTCTTTGTCCTGTTGCTTGATAAAACTCTCCTGAAAAAGCAGACCCCACTACATCTGATTCTTCTCCTGGACCGCTATAAATAACAACCTCTTCAAGATCATCGGCAATAAAAGCAACATCTACTGTTTCAACTTTTTCATCATCAATAATAAGTAGTATCCTATTTTTAAGCGGTTGCATTGGTGCTGGAACAGGAAGATAAACAAGATAATAAATTGATAATCCTAAAAGAAGAAATCCTGCAATAACAATAAAGATCGCCACTAACAAAACCGAGCGGTGTGTTTCTTGCTGACTTTTTCTTGCTTGATTTCTTACTTCTTCTGGTAAGAGATTTATTCCGGTTTCAATAGGATCCTTTTTGAGAGATCTCAGTCCCAATCCGATAACATTAGAGTAAAGAATTTTTTCTTTCTGATTTAACATTCCAAAATCATTAATCTTCTTTAAAGGATCTCCTACTTTAACGCTGATATTTTTAACCTCTTCTTGAAAAAACTCGGTTATTCCTGGTAAAAGTGCTGTTCCTCCTGCCAAGACAATCTCTTTAACTTTTGAGCCAAACTCTCTCTCGTAATAACGGTTCGCTGCTTCTATCTCTTTGATTATCTTTTCTCCGTGTGGCTTTAATATCTCGTATGTTTTTCCATTTTTATTAAATCCTTCCTCTTCTTTTACTTTATTCGCTTCTTGTTTTGAAATATTTAATTTTTCCGCAACTTTGTTTGTAAAGTAGTTTCCAGCATAAGGAAGAGGAACAGAAACAACAAGAACTGCTTCTTCATTGAAAATATCAATCATTGTACTTCTTGCTCCAAGATCAATAATCATTCTGCTTTTGTTGTCTGCCATAACCTCATCATTCTCTTTTTCTCGTTCTTTCTTTTTAAATAGTTTTCTTTTTTTTGTTACTCTTTTTATCTTTTTTAAAGGAAGAAGTGCTCTTCCGATTGACTCTCCTTCAACTTCAAAAGCAACTGGATCAATGTTTGTTGACTTAAAGAAGTGTATATAAGAATCAGCAACATCTTGGAGAACAGCGGCACAAACTACTTTTACTCCTTCTCTTGTTGAAACCTCTGTAAAATCCCAGTAGAATTCTTCTTTTTCAAATGGTAGCGTTTTTGCAAGTTCATCTTTGACTCTTTTATAGATATCACTTTTGTTCTTGAACTTAAAAACTTGAGTGTATATTTTTGATTCAGGCAAACTAACAATTGCTTTGTGTTCTTTTTTCGCAAACCTAACTTTTTTCTTTTCTGTTGTGTGTTCGGGAATATTTAACGGATGTGGTTTTGTACCTTCAAGGGTTTTTTTCAGTGCTTCTGATAACTTTTTTTGATTAAGAATATCTCCGTTATTAACAACGCCATCTTCTAAAATTGACCTTCCGTAAGAAGCAACTGCCCCATCTTTGTCAAGAAGAAGAACTTCTACAGAGTGATCACTAATATCAACTCCAAGAAGAAGATATCTTGTCGCAGCAAAAAAATCCTT
>CAZKZM010000007.1:0-1664 GCA_964557305.1 uncultured Candidatus Saccharibacteria bacterium
CTGGATTCCCGCCTCCGCGGGAATGACAATAAACATTATTGTTTTGAATTTTGAATTTTGGTCATTGGTGCTTATTTGGAATTTGTAATTTTGAATTTGTAATTTATATCTATTATATCTTTTATAACTACTATAACTATTATACTGGATTCCCGCCTCCGCGGGAATGACAGTCAAAAGTCACATGTCAAAGGTCAATTGTCAATTACAGTTTTGACTTTTGACTTTTGACTTTTGCGTTTTTATCTAGTATACCGGAAACTTCTTGCACAGTTCTCTCACTTCCTCTCTTGCTTTCAGCACTGTTTCTTTGTCTCTTTTTTCTAATACTTCTGATATTATTTTTGCCACTTTCTTCATCTCTTCTTCTTTCATCCCTCTCGTCGTAAGTGCTGGTGTTCCCATTCTTACTCCGGAAGGGTTTGCTGGAGGATTTACATCAAAAGGAACTGCATTTTTATTAACTATTACTCCTGCTTCTTCCAACAACTCTTGCGCTTCTTTTCCTGACATTCCTTTACTTGTCATATCAATTAAAAGAAGGTGATTTTCTGTTCCATCAAAAACTAACTTGAATCCTTTTTGTTTGAGTTCTTCTGCAAGAAGTTGGCAGTTTTTTACAACTTGCTTTCCATATTCAGAAAAAGAATCGCTACTCGCTTCTTTCAAGCAAACTGCAATCGCTGCTACTTGGTGTTCGTGAGGACCTCCTTGAAGTCCAGGAAAAACTGCTTTGTTTATCTTCTCTCCTAACTTCTCATCTTTCTTTAGTCCTTCTTCGGTCACCATAATAAGGGCTCCTCTTGGTCCACGAAGAGTTTTGTGAGTGGTTGTTGTTATGATGTGAGCGTAGGGAACTGGCGACTGATGTGCTCCTGAAACAACAAGTCCTGATATGTGAGAAATATCAGCACAAAGGTAAGCACCAACACTATCTGCTATCTCCTTGAAGCGTTTGAAGTCAATCGCTCTGGAGTAAGCCGTTGTTCCCATAAAAATAAGTTTTGGTTTCTCCTTCTTTGCAACTCTCTCTGCTTCATCATAATCCAAAAGTCCTGTTTCTTTGTTTATTCCGTAAAAAACTGAGTCGTAATACTTTCCTGAAAAGTTAACTTTCCATCCGTGAGTAAGATGACCTCCTGCAAGAAGATTCATTCCCATTACTTTGTCACCAACAGAAAGTGTTGCCATATAAACAGCGTGGTTTGCTGGTGATCCAGAGTATCCTTGAACATTAGCAAAAGGAACATTAAAAAGTTTTTTTGCTCTTTCTTGGCAAAGAATTTCAAGCTCATCAACATACTGATTTCCCCCATAATATCTTGCCCCCGGATACCCCTCAGCATACTTGTCATTAAAAGGAGTAGAAAGCGCCTCTAAAACCGCTTTTGAAGCATAATTCTCCGAAGGAATCATATCTAAATTACTCTCCTTTCTTTCTCTTTCCTTTTCTGAAAGAGAGTAAACTTCAGCATCTTGATTTTTCAGATTGTTATACTTCATAAATGTTTTAATTATAATTAATAGTTTTTATAAACCCCATCATTGCGAGCGGAACGAAGTGGAGCGTGGCAATCCCAACAAAAAATTTTAAATTTTAAATTTTAAATTTCAATTCAATTTCAAATGACTTAATTTTAAATTTTAAAACATCCTTTTTCCTC
>CAZKZM010000008.1:0-5993 GCA_964557305.1 uncultured Candidatus Saccharibacteria bacterium
TTTGTAAAAAACCTGGAAAAATTGTCTTTCTGTAGTTTTATGCGAAGGATAGTTTCCTGAGTTTTTGTTTTGTGGTATATTATATATTATGGATAATAAAGAGATTATTAAGAAAACGGAAGAGTTTGTAAAAAGCAAGCTCTGTGGAGAGGGAACAGGTCACGACTGGTGGCACACTTTAAGGGTGTGGAAGTTAGCTAAAAAAATTGCCGAAGAGGAGGGAGCTGACTTATTTGTAGTAGAGATTTCTTCTCTTCTTCATGATATTGCTGATTGGAAATTTCAAGATGGAGGCAATGATTCAGTTGGAGCAATAATTACTAAAGAATGGCTTGAAAGTTTTAACGTTGATGATAAAACAATCTCTCATATTTGTAATATTGTAAAAGGAGTTTCTTTTAAGGGTGCGAATGTTAAAAATGAAATTGATTCTATAGAAGGTATGGTGGTTCAAGATGCTGATAGATTAGACGCTATGGGAGCCATTGGCATTTCTAGGTGTTTTGCTTATGGTGGAAGCAAAGGAAGACCAATTCATGATCCAGAAAGAAAAGCCATAAAACATAATTCTTTTGAAGAGTACAAAAACAGCAACAGCCCCAGTATTAATCATTTTTACGAAAAACTCTTATTATTAAAAGAAAAGATGAATACTAGCACTGGAAGAAGAATAGCAGAAGAAAGACATCAGTTTATGGAAATTTATCTAGAAAGATTTTTTAAAGAATGGGAGGGAGAGATTTAGAAAAAAAGGGTTAAGTACCTTTTTTCTTTGTATTCTTTTAGTTTTTAATTATACATTTCCTTAGTAATCTTCCAGATTCATCTTTTAGACAATGGAAAGAACTATCTCTAAAAAGAGCTGTTACTATGGCCGACAATATTTTGATATTAGATTCCATTTTGTATATTTATTATAAAATTTATTTGACTCTTGCGCTTTCAGTTAAATTATTTTAGAATATAAACAAAGAAAAATAAATTATTATAAAGTTATAATTATAAAAACATAATAGAAGAAAATTTATCAAAAAAAGAACAAATATAAATATAAAGAAAAAATTGTGCGCTAAAAAATAAAAAACTCGAGATTACTTCTCGGGTTTTTGTTCTTTTAGTTGAGATGATTTTTTGATATAATGAAAATATGGATTACTTACTTGTAGTTGAGATGATTTTTTGATATAATGAAAATATGGATTACTTACTTGTAAAAAAATCATTTACAAAAACCTTTAATGGTTTCAAGAAATTTTTACCAGTTATTTTTGGTGTTGTTTTACTTACCAGCTTATTGCTTACAATAATTCCAAAAGAATTATACTCAAAATTATTTACTGGCAATGTAGTGTTTGATTCTTTTTTTGGTGCAACGGTAGGAAGTGTAAGTGCAGGTAATCCGCTAGTTAGTTATATAATTGGGGGTGAGCTTTTAACCAAAGAAGTTAGCTTAATAGCTATTACTGCCTTTATCTTAACTTGGGTTGGTGTGGGTGTGGTTCAGTTGCCTGCGGAAATAACAGCATTAGGAAGGAGATTTGCTATAACAAGAAATGTTCTCAGTTTTGTAACAGCACTTATTATTGCTGTTTTAACTGTTTTTACAATCTCGTTGTTATGAAAAAACAGAAACAAGAAAAAATTAATGGAACACAACTTTTTCTTGGAGTTGTCATAACCTCCTATCTCTTCTTGCTTTTCATTGATTACTCTATTGTAACTGATTCTTTAATGCAGTTTCTGAGAATTTTGCGAGAGATTATTCCAGTTTTTATTGTAGTATTTATATTTATGTTTTTCTTTAATCTTTTTTTTGACGAGAGAAAAACAGCAAAAACTCTTGGAGAAAGTTCAGGAATAAAAGGGTGGATAACATCAATAATTGGAGGTGTTTTGGCTATGGGGCCTGTTTATATGTGGTATCCTCTTTTAAGTGATCTTCAAAAAAAAGGAATGAGAAATTCTTTTATTGCAGTTTTTCTTTACAATCGATCAATAAAATTACCTCTTTTGCCTGTGATGGCTCACTACTTCGGATTGGCGTTTACCATAATAATTACTCTTTATATGATATTATTTTCTATTATTAACGGATTATTAATTAATAAATTTCTAACTTATGAAAATCGCTATTGCGGTGAACAACAAAAACCAAAATCCACAAATAAGTGAAACAGCAGGACGCGCTCCTTACTATTTAATATTTAACAGAGAGAAAGAGGTTTTAGAAGAGTTATCTAACCCTTTTTCTGAAAACAAGGGCGGTGCGGGAGTAGCTGTTGCAAATATGCTTACTGAAAAAGGAGTCAGTGCTGTGGTTGCTGGTGATTTTGGAAGAAAAATGATAGATGTGTTAGAAGAAAGAGGAGTAAAATACTATCAGGAAGAAGGATCTGTCAAAGAGGTGTTGCAGAAAGTTATTGAAAATTAAAATTAATAGTTTATGGAAAATATGAATAAAATTTTTATGAAGTGGGCGGTTGTTGTTTTGTATTTTTTCGTGATAGCACAAGGATTGCTTTTATTTAAGAAAGCACCTCTCTTCAAGTAAGATTGACAGGAAAACCTTTTCTGTTAGTATGTATATAAGTCATCAAGACAGAGAAAAAGTTGAAAAGTGCCAGTGTTTTTGGAACTTTTTTATTTTGTTTGTTTAATTACAACAAGAATATATTTACCGTAAAATATTATGAAAAAAACAAATTTAATTGAAGAAGATTTTGTTGACACTTTAAGTAGAATTAAAACAACTTTTTTCTTGAGAGAGGGAACTCTCTTTTCTTTTTTAATTGCTGTTATATTTTTTGAGTTCTTAGGAATTTACTCTCACGCAAGCAATCTATATATAATCTTTTTGCTTCTCTTGTGGATATTTTCAGACCTTGTTTTCATACACTTTGTTAAAAAGCAAAAAACATCAAAAGGAATTAATAATCTATACTTCTACTTTGATATACTAATAGAACTTCCTGTACTATCAGCTATTGTATATTTATTAGGAGGAGTAGAGTGGATAGGAGCAGTGTTTTTCTTTTTTCCGATAGTATTTACCAGCATTTTCTTTTCCAGAAAAAGAGCTTTGATAATTTGCTCTTTTGCAAGTTTTTATTATCTTTTAGTGGTTGTTCTTCCTTTTCTTGATCTGACTTCATTTTCTTCTTACTATCCTATTGAGCAAGATCTGTACAAAGAGAAAACTTTTGTCATTCTTAACACCATATATCTTATTTTCACTTTTTATCTAATTTCTATTATTGCAAACATTCCAGTTGGTATGTTAAAAAAGAAAACTAACTTACTCCGGAAAGCAAGAAACAACCTTGAAGAAGAAAGAAAAAACTTAGAAGTTAAAGTTAAAAAAAGAACCAAAGAACTTGAAAATGAAAAAGCACGCCTGAGCGAAAAAGTGAAAGAAAGAACAAAAGATCTTCAGAGTAGAGTTGATGAGTTAGAAAGATTCCACAGTTTAACAACAGACAGAGAGTTAAAAATGGTTGAGTTGAAAGAAGAAATAGCCAATCAAAAAGAAGAAATTAAAAAACTCAAAGAAAAGGATAAAGAGTAATTTTTACAATTTTACTTGATCACAGCATATAAAAATTCGGGAGCTTTCTCGGGTTTTTGTTTTTGTGATAGAATGAACTTGTTGATAAAGAAGCAAAAAGAATGAACTGGATATATTTTTTTAGAAAAGAAAATTACAAACAGATTGTGTCATTTTTACTGATAGCGGGATTCTTTGTTTTGGCTTCTTATTTTTCTCAACAGAATGTTGAAGAGGTTAGAGTTTTAATATTAAAAGGAGGAGCATGGAGTTTAGTTTTTTATGTTTTAGCAGGAGTTATAGCGATAGTAGTCGCGCCACTTACCAGTATTCCGTTAATTCCAGTAGTTGTTCAGGTTTGGGGAGTTTTTTTAACCAGCATTTTGACTATAATAAGCTGGACAATCGGCTCTTTAGGAGCTTTTTGGGTTGCTAGAAAGTTTGGAGCCCCAATTGTTTCTAAAATAGAATCTATTGATAAAACAAAAGAAATTGCAAGTAGAGTTCCAAAAGAAAAAATGTTCTGGTCTTTAATTTTTTTGCGCACAACAATTCCCGTAGATATATTAAGTTATGCTTTGGGGCTTTTCACCAATATATCTTGGCGGATGTTTTCCTTAACTACTTTTATCGGAATAATTCCAGCAACATTTTTGTTTTCTTATGTCGGTTCGCTTTCGTTGCAACTGCAGATTCCTTTAGTACTCATAGGAACGATAGTGATCATCTACTTTTTTAATCTTCACATAAAAAAAAGTAATTAAACTTCCCCTTAATTTTTTGTTTTGTGATATATTTAGATTATTAAAATAATTTACTTATGTTTTGTAAATATTGTGGAAAAGAAGTGTTAGAAGATGCAAGTTTTTGTAAATACTGCGGAGGGGATCTTTCAGTTGATGAGAAGGATATAAAAACTAACAAGGATGGGATAATTTCTTTAATATTAGGGGTTGTCGGATTAGTTGCGTGGATTATTCCAGTTGTTGGATTTTTAGTTCAGATCCCTGGATTAGTTTTTGGAGTTAAAGGACTACTGGACTCAAGAAAGAAAAAAATTAGTAGCGTGGTGGGGATTATTCTTTGTATAATCGGCTTGATGCTTAATATCATTAATGTGTCAATTGAAGATGAAGAGGTTGGTGTTCAAAAGAATAACAACGAACAAGAGGAAGAAGTAGTTGAAGAAAGCGAGATTGAAAACAACCAAGATTACGATTATGAAAACTACTCTCTTTTAACTGAACTTGAGACAGGGCTTCAGCCAGTTGGATATTTTTCAGAACCCTCTCTTTTTTACAATGAAGAGATTGATTTTTGGGAGTGGATTTCTTATATAGAATATAATCAAGACACATTCAAGGATTCTTATGAAGATTACTTACAAGTCCGTAGTGCAGTTGTAAAGATTGTTTGTGAAGATGAGAAAAATTACTACTACGGATCAGGAACTAACTTCAACAAAGAAGGATATGTAATAACAAACTTACATGTGATCGAAGGTAGAGATGATTTAAACTGTATAATTGGTTTTCCTGACCCTGAATCAGGGTTAGTCAGAGAGGCATATCGAGCTGTTCCGATTATGAGCAAAGAAAAAGAACCTGAGCATGATTTGGTGGTGTTATCGATAGAAAACCCAGTATTTGACGAAGAGTATAATATTTATGGGTTTTACGAACGATTTATTGATGGAGGTTTTCCTTACTACGAAGAAAGTGATGAGTGCCTTGAAAAGTATCCTCAGTTAGGAGAAAGAATTATTGTTTTAGGATATCCAGTATTGAGCGGTGGAGCGCTTACTATCACTGACGGAATAATAAGTAGCTTATATTCTTTTGATAACTATATTGTTACTTCAGCTAAAATTGGAGGTGGTAATTCAGGGGGGTTAGCGATAGATGAAAACAACTGCTTTGTTGGTATTCCGGTTGCAGTTTACTTAGAAGAAAATGATGAAAGATATGGAGAAATTATTGACGCACCATATGTGTATGATTTTTATAACTCAATGGAAGACACAATAATTGAGTATTACTCAGAATAAAACCCTTTGTCCACCCCCGGGGGTGCACAATAATTTAATCTTTTTTAATAATACCCGTTTTTTTAAAAGATAAACTTTTAATTTTTAATTTATTGACAATTATTTAAAGGCATTATTTGAAAAATATCTGGATATTGTATAGAATAAATATTAATCGTTTTAATATTATGTCTTTAAAAAGTTTGTTGAAGAGTTTTTATTAAAGTAAAAAAATGTTAAAAAATTTTTTTAGACACAAGAAGGTCTTTTTAATAGTCCTTTTTTCTTTTCTTTTTTTGGTTGGGGTTTATCAGGGTTATTTTAAAAAATTACCAGAAGATATTAGTTATCAAGGAAAAGAAGTTAAAGTTGCTGAATATCAAGTTGATTTTTTGTATGATATTACTTATGACAACGAAGAAA
>CAZKZM010000009.1:0-10337 GCA_964557305.1 uncultured Candidatus Saccharibacteria bacterium
TTCATTCTATCAAATTTAGCCACCATGTTCAAGGAAATTTTTTGCAATTACAGCTGGGCTTATAATAGAGATTCCCGCTGGAGTATAACCCTGCTCCGAATGGTGCGGGGCGGGAATGACAGTCAAATGTCAAAAGTCAAATGTCAAATGTCAACTACAGTTTTGTCAAAATTTTTGGGCCGTTTTCGGTTACTGCTATCATATGTTCAAAGTGAGCTGAGAGAGAGCCATCAGCTGTTTTAATCTCAATCCCATCTTCTTTTATATCTGATGTTCCTACGGCAAGCATTGGTTCTATGCAGTACACCATTCCTTTTTGAAGAGGAACTCCTTTTCTTCTTCTTCCAGTATTTAAAACTTGAGGGGGTTCGTGGACTTCTGTTCCTATTCCGTGTCCACAAAGTCCATCACAAATAAAAAAACCGCTTTTTTGAGCGTGCCTTTCTATAGTGTTCCCTACATCACCAAGAGTATTTCCTATTTTTGATTTTTTTATCCCTCTTTTTAGTGCTTTTTTTGTTTCTCTTATCAACCTCAAAACATCTCCTTCAACTTCTCCAACCGGAACAGTAACTGCCATATCAGAGTGAAATCCTTTGTAGAAGATCCCTCCATCAAGAGAGATAATATCACCGTCTTTTATTATATAATCAGAAGGAACGCCGTGAACAATACAATCATTAACACTGACACATATCGCTGCTGGAAAGCCGTTGTAGCCCTTAAAAGAGGGCTTTCCTCCTGCCTTTTTTATTAAATCCTCAGCATAATCATTCAGATACTTAGTCGTCACTCCCACAACTGTCTTTTGTTTTGTTTTTTCAATTATCTCTGCTAAAATTATCCCTCCCTCTCTCATCACTTTAATCTCTTTGTCAGTTTTTAATATCATATCTATTTTATAAAATCACCAAGTTTTTCTTCTATCTCTTTCCAGACATCTTCAACTGATTGTTCGCCGTTTACTTCTACTAAAATTCCTTTTTCTTTAAAGTAATCTATTACTGGCTCAACCTCATCCTTGAACCAAGACAATCTTTCTTTTATCTCGTCATCAGTGTCATCCATTCTTTTCCTTTTTCTTAAGCGTTCGTAAGATTCTTCTTCACTTATTTTTATATAGCAAGTTTTTATCTCATCCCATCCAAACATCTCAAAAACTTCTTCTAACATTTTTGCTTCATAAAATTTTCGTGGATTTCCATCAAAAACAATCCCCTTAACATCTTCTTGTTCGTGAAATTCTGCAAGCAACGGCATCCAAAGCATAAAAACCAACGGAGTCGGCATTAGTTTTCCTTCTAAAAGAACTTCTTTTGTTTTTCTCCCTAAAGCACTGTCTTCTTTTGCTTTCTCACGAAGAAGTTCTCCTGTTTTAATAACTTTAAATCCAGTTTTCTCAATTAAATACTTTAACTGAGTCCCTTTTCCACATCCTGGACGACCCATTAAAAAAATAACTTTTGTCATAATGATAAGTGCAAATTGTAAAACTTAAAAAATTTTTAAAAATACTAAATTCTAATATCTAAATACTAAACAAATTCTAATATCTAAATCCAAAATTCTAAACATTTAGGATTTTTGTCATTTGAATTTTGAATTTGTTTAGGATTTCGAATTTCGTGCTTAGGATTTTCATTTATGGGATTCTTCGTTTCACTCAGAATGACAGTCAAAAGTCACATGTCAAATGTCAATTGTCAAATGTCAAATGTCAAATGTCAATTAAATATTATCATACTCTCTCATCTGTAGTTGCGCGTTTATTTGTTTTCCGGTTGTTATTACAACACTAACAATAATTATAAGAGCAGCTCCTCCGATCAAGAATCCAAACGCTTGAATGCCTGTAAGTGAGGAGATCGCCATCGGAAGCACCGCTACTGTTCCTAAGAACAGTGCCCCGATTAAAAGAGTTCTGTTTAAAATATATGTTAAGTAGTTTGAAGTTGATTTTCCTGGTCTTATTCCTGGAATAAATCCTCCCATCTTTTGAAGATTATCAGAAACATTATTTGGATCAAAGGTGACCGCTGTATAAAAGTATGTAAAAATACCAACAAAAATAAAGATTAAACCTCCATAAATCCAAGTGTTTTGGAACAACTCTACTCCCATCTGAGCAATGTTCCCAATGCTTCCTTCCATTCCAGCAAAAAAACCAAGAACCATTGAAGGAAGAACAACAATAGACATCGCAAAAATTATCGGAATAACTCCCGATGGATTTAAACTAAGCGGAAGGTAAGTAGATGCCCCGCCGTAAACTTTTTTTCCTTTCACTTGTTTTGCATAAGAAACAGGAACATTTCTTCTTGCTTCGTTGACATGAACAACTCCAAAGATGATAAAAAGAACCATTATGAAGAACAAAAGATAAACAGGAACAAGATCAGAGTTGTAATAAATTTCAACAGCAACTTGCCCTATGTTTGAAGGAACAACAGCAACAATACCAGCGAAAATGAGTAAAGATATTCCGTTTCCAATTCCTTTTTCAGTGATAAGCTCTCCAAGCCACATCAGAAAAACCGTTCCACCAGCAATTATTGTTAAAATTCCAAACATTTCAAGAAAAGGAATCTCCGGAAGAACATCTTGATACTGAAATAAGCTTATCATTCCATATCCTTGAAGAAAGGCAAAAGGAACTGTCAGCATTCTTCCGTACTGATTAACTTTTTGTCTTCCAGCATCTCCTTCTTCACGATACATCTTTTTTAATTTTGGCCAAACAATTGTTAGAAGTTGCATTATAATTGCTCCTGTAATGTAAGGACCAAGTCCGAGCATAATTATAGAAAACTGATCTAGCGTTCCTCCAACAAGAAGATCTGCTATCTGAAGCATCTGAAATTTTTCAAAAAGTTCTTCTATCTGCTCTGGTTTAAGTCCAGGCATTGGGATATTCGCCATAAGACGAAAAATTCCAAAAACAGCAAGAACAAAAAGCACTCTGTTTCTCAGATCAGGAACTTGAAATATTTTTTTTATTTTTTCAAACATAATGATAAATGCAAAGTGCAAAACGCAAAGCGCAAAACCACAGTGCAAAATTTAAAACTATTTATCATTTTTACCCCTCCACCGTCATTCTCTTAATCTCCCTGTCATTCCCGCGGAGGCGGGAATCCATCACTTGTGATTTTTTAATGAGATTCCCGCCTTCGCGGGAATGACAGTCAAATGTCAAATGTCAAATGTCAATTGTCATTTTTAACTTTTTCTTTCTGTGTCTTTGGTTTTTTTGTTTTTTCTTTTACGCTTCCTCCTGCTTTTTCAACTAATTCTTTTGCTTTTTTAGAAATAAAACACTCTTCAATGTGGAACTTCTTTTTGACTTCTCCTTGTCCAAGAATTTTAACTGGTAATTTTCTGCTTTTTTCAATAATCTTCTTCTCAAGCAAAGATTCTGGTGTTATCTTGGCTCCATCTTCAAAGTGCTTCTCAATAGTAGATATATTTACTTCATGAACATCATAAACAGAGGCGTTGTTATATCCTCTTAGTTTTGGATAACGCTTAAGAATCCTTCTGATTAAAGGTTCTCTTTTTCCTGTTCCCGCTCTTGATTTCTGTCCTTTCATTCCTCTTCCAGAGTATGTTCCTCTTTTTCCTCCTCTTCCAACTCTTTTCTTTTCTTTGTTTTTATGATTTGGTTTTATGTCGTGAATTTGCATATTAAGATTTTAACATTTTAAGTGCTTCTATCGTTGCTTTTGAATTATTTATCTTGTTTCTTGTTCTTGTTATCATCTTTCCAGAAACACTCTTTATCCCACACATCGCACAGATTGATCTAACCGCTCCTCCAGCAACAATTCCTCTTCCTCCTGATTGTGGCTTCAAAAGAACAGTTGCAGCCCCAAACTTTGCTTTTACTTCGTGAGCAATCGTTCCTTCTTCTGTGATAGGAACTGTAATCATTCTTCTTAATGATTCTTTTGTCGCTTTTTCAATTGAATCCTGAGCGTCTCTTCCTTTTCCTTTTCCAACACCGACTCTTCCTTTCTTATCACCAGAAACAACCAAAGAACGAAACTTTAAGCGTCTTCCTCCTTTGGTCATTCTTTCTACTCTGCTTATGTCAAGAACCTCAGTTTCAAATTCTTTTTTTATTTCTTCTTTTTTCATTATAAAGTTATTTTAAAATTTTAATCCACCCTTACGAGCACCATCAGCTAACGCTTTTACTCTTCCGTGATAAAGATATCCGGAACGATCAAAAACAACTTCTTTAATCTTTTTTTCTTTTGCTTTTTCTGCTATTTTTTCTCCTAACTGAAAAGCTCTTTCTGTTTTTGTCTTTTTTGTTCCAGAAGAAGCATCATCTTTCATTGAAAAGATTGTAATGTTTTTATCGTCATCAATAACTTGAGCATAAGTGTGGCTCAAAGAACGAAAAACTTGCAAACGAGGTCTTTCTTTAGTTCCTTGAACTTTTGCTCTAATTGAACGATGTCTTTTCTTTAATTTTTCTTTTTTTTCTATCATAGTTTTTTATTTAACGCTTTTCTTTCCTTCTTTTAAGACAATTACCTCATCCTTGTATCTTATTCCTTTTCCTTTATAAGGATCTGGACGACGAACCTTTCTTATGTCAGCAGCAACCCTGTTGACAAGTTCTTTCTTTATCCCAGACACGGTAATTATATCTTTATTTACATTAAATTCAACACCTTCAACTTTTTTTACTTCAACCAAGTGAGAAAATCCTACTTTCAAAACAAGATCGTCCTGTTTCATTTCTGCTCTGTATCCGACTCCTTTTATCTGAAGCTCTTTTGTGTATCCGTTTTTTACACCTTCTACCATATTAAAAATCAAAGCTCTTATCGTTCCCCACAGTGCTTTGCTGTTTTTTGTTTCTTTTCTTTGAGAAACAAGAACTCCTTCTTCAGTGTTTTCAACTTTTATATCAAAAGGAACATCTAAAGAAAGCTCTCCCTTAGGACCTTTAACTGATACTTTCTCTTTCTCTATCGTAATACTCACTCCTTCAGGAATTGTAATTGGTTTTTTTCCTATTCTGGACATAATATAATAATAATTTTAAATTTTAAATTTTAAATTTCAATTGAATGACTAAATGACTTAATTTTAAATTTTAAAACCCAGTTTCCCCGTCATTGCGAGAGCGAAGCCCGAAGCAATCCCATGAAATTGCCACGTCGTTTCACTCCTTCCTCCTGCGCTAAAGCTACGGAAGGACAAACGCAATGACGAGAAAGAAGAATGTTTTAAAATTTGGTCATTTGAAAATTTGAAATTGATTTAAAATTTGAAATTTGAAATTTGAAATTGATTACTTTTTTGAATTTGTGATTTTATTATAGTTACTATAACTGTTATAATAACTATATGGTTTATATAAATATTACCAAACTTGGCAAATCACTTCTCCTCCTTGTTTTTCTTTTCTTGCTTCTTCACTGGTCATTATTCCCTTTGGGGTTGATATTATCAGTAATCCTAATCCGTTTTTAATTTTTTTTATATCACTGCTTTTCTGGTATATTCTTTGTCCCGGAGAAGAAACTCTCTTTATCTCGTTTATCTTTCCTTTTCCAGCTTCATCGTATCCTAAAACAATTCGGAAAAGAGGTTTTTTCATTCTTTTTCCTTTAAGAACTTTTTCAACAAAGCCCGCCTTTTGCAAACAACGAGCAACCTCATACTTAACTGATGAAAACGGAACATTAACCGCCTCTTTCCCTACCGCTTGGGCAGTTCTTATTCTATTTAACATATCTGCTAATGGATCTGTGTACATAATATTTTTGACATGTGACAATTGACATGTGATATTTGACATCTATTTGATGATATTCAATGTCAATGGTCAATGGTCAAATGTTAATTGTTTTTATTTTTTACCAACTTGATTTTCTTACTCCGGGAACCTCTCCTTTGTTTGCCATCTCGCGAAAACAAATCCTGCAAAGTCCAAACTTTCTGAAAACGCTCCTGTCTCTTCCACACTTAAAACATCTGCGAACTTTTCTTGTTGCAAACTTTGGTTCCTTTTTTGATTTTTCTATTTTCGCTTTTCTAGCCATAATGTTTTGACAGTTGACTTTTGACAGTTGACTTTTGACTCAGTAGTCAAATATCAGTAGTCAGTTGTTTTTTATTGTTTTTTACGCCTCTTTCATAAATGGTATTCCAACTTCTTCTAATAATCTAACCCCTTTTTCCTTCTCTTTTGTGGAGGTGACGATCGTTATCTCCATTCCAAAAAATAAATCAGTATCATCTGCTGAAATCTCAGGAAAAACAAGCTGTTCTTTTATTCCGATAGTAATACTTCCATCACTGTCAACTGAACTTCTTTTTACTCCTTTAAAATCTCGCACTCTTGGAAGGGCAACATTTATTAACTTTTCTAAAAAGTCATACATTCTTTTCTTTCTTAAAGTTACTCTTAATCCTATCGGCATTCCTTCTCTAAGTTTAAATCCAGATATTGATTTTCTTGCTGGTCTTACTTGTGGTTTCTGCCCCGTTATCACCGCAATATCTTTTGATATTCTTGCTAATAACTCTTTCTTTTTTGAGTTGTCGCTAACTGCTATATTTCCAACTCCAACATTAACTACTATCTTTTCAATAAAAGGACACTCCATAGAACTTTTCAAGTTCATCTCTTTCTTTAACTTCGGAATAATTTCTTTTTTATATTTTTCTTTTAAGTTTGACATTTTTATATCTTTTACAGCTCTTTGTTACATTTTTTGCAAACTCTCTTCCCGTCTTTTTTCGCAACTCTTGTGCTTTTTCCACAAGCAGGACAGATCAACTTAACATTAGAAACTGATACTGGTGCTGGAAATTCAACTATCTGCCCAGTTTTCTTTACTCTTTGTTGTTCTTGTTTCTGTTTTTGAGGAGAAACATGCTTCTTGAGAAGATTAACTCCATCAACAGAAATCTTGTTCTCTTTTGGAAGAGCTCTTAATACCTTTCCTTTCTTTCCGCGATCTTTTCCAGTAATCACTAAAATTGTATCTCCTTTTTTTATCTTCATATATCTTTAAGTATAAACGCAAAAGTCAAAATTCAAAAATCAAAACTTAAACTTTTAAAGTCAAAACTTTTTTATCTTTATGTAATTTGTGTTTTATTTGTAATTTGTGTTTTGTGTTTTGTCCAATGGGATTCTTCGCCGTCGTTCAGAATGACAATGTCAATGGTCAAATGTCACAGGTCAATTGTCATTAAACTACTTCTTTTGCCATTGTTACTATTTCTTTGAATCCTTTTTCTGTTAATTCACGAGGAACTGGTCCAAATATTCTTCCTCCTTTTGGTCTGTTTGTTTTTCCATCAAGAACAACAGCAGCATTTTCATCAAAACGAACATAACTTCCATCTTTTCTACGATAATTGTATCTTTGTCTGACAACAACAGCCCGAACAACTTCATGTTTCTTAACTGTTTTTCTTGGTTCAGCTTTTTTAACTGAAGCAACAATCACATCTCCAATCTGTGCATATCTTCTTCTGGTTCCGCCCAAAACTCGGAAACACTTTATTTCCTTTGCTCCTGCGTTGTCTGCTACTTTTAATATTGTTTCTTCTTGAATCATATTTTTATTTTTTACTCTTATCTTCCACTTTTCCAACTATCTTGAAGTGTTTATCCTTACTCATCGGACTACACTCTTCAATAACAACATTATCTCCTTCTTTATAAGCATTTTTTTCGTCATGTGCTTTATATTTTTTATGCACTTTAATTCTCTTCTTATAAAGAGGATGCTTCTTAACTCTTTCTATCTCAACAACAACTGTTTTGTCCATCTTGTCAGAAATAATTTTTCCTTTTAATTTGTTTGCCATAATTATTTAAATTAACTAAAAGTTAGCTGATTTTACTTTCATTCAAAATCGTCTTTATTCTTGCAATCTCTTTTCTAAGAGAAGCTCTCTCTTTCACATTTTTTGGTCTTCCGATCTTTTCAGAAAAACGAACTTCGTTCAACTTTTTTATCTTCTCTTCAAGAATCTTAACCAACTCTTCTCTTGTTTTTTTTCTTATTTCTTGAACTTTCATATTTTAAAACTATTTTTTTACAAATTTTGTTTTCAAAGAAAACTTATCACCAGCTTTTCGAAGTGCTTCTTTAGCTTTGTCTTCTGGAATTCCATCAATCTCAATGACAACTCTTCCTTGCTTTACAGGACAAGCATAATGATCAACGCTTCCTTTTCCTCCTCCCATAGGAACTTCTTGTCCTTTTCTGGTAATCGGCTTGTGAGGGAATATTCTTATCCACATCTTTCCTCCCTTTCTCAGATAACGGATGATCGCTCTTCTGGATGCCTCTATCTGTCTTGAGTTTATATATCCGTTCTCTTCAACACGCAATCCGTAACTTCCAAAGTTAATAAAGGAACCTTTTCTGGCAACTCCTTTTATTCTTCCCTTGCGTTGCTTTCTATATTTTAATTTCTTAGGAAATAACATAAACTAAAATTCTTCACCTTTATATATTAATACTTTTACTCCGATCACTCCGTAAGAACATCTTGCTATTTCAAAACCATAATCAAGTTTTCCTCTGATCATCATTCTTTTTAACTGCCCTTCTTGAAAGTGTTCTCCACGGGCAATTTCCACTCCGTTCAATCTTCCTTTCACTTGAATGCGGACTCCTTTAACTTCTTTGTTTATCATTATCTTGTGTATCGCCTGTTTAACTACACGACGATAAGGAAGTCGCTTTTCAATCTGTCTTGCAACATCTTGTGCAACAAGCGGTGCTGAAAGCCATGGATTTTTAACTTCTCTAATTTCAATTCTAATCTTTTTATTTTCTTCGGAAATAGTTTTCAACTTCTTTTCCAAACTTTCCTTCAGTTTTTTTACTCCTTCACCACCTCTTCCAATGATAAGTCCTGGTCTTGAACTGTAAATTAAAATACCTAACTCATCAAAAGAGCGTTCAATTCCTATTTTCTCAACTCCAACTGTTCGTAAAGATTCATTTAAGAACTTTCTAATCTCAAAATCTTCTTGTAAAAAATTTGCAAAATTAGATTCATAAAATCCTTTTGAATCCCACTTCTTTGTTTTTCCGATACGATAAATTTTTGGTGAAACTTTACTTGTCATTTGTTATTTTTATTATATTGACTTCCTTCTAAACATTGATTTTTTATCAGTTTGTTGCTTTTTTAAGGATTCTTCTTTTGTTGCCTCGTCATCTTTTCCTTTTCCTTTCTTTTTCAAAGAAACTTCTTCTTTTGGTTTTTCGGACTGATAAACTTTTTTAATTTTTTCTTTCTTTACTGTTTTCTTTTTTTCTTCCTCTTCTCTTATTTTTTCTAACCTTATATAAACATGTGATGTTTTTTTCTGAATCTGATGAACAACTCCTCTTGCTTGAGGCATAAATCTTTTCATCATTGGACCACCATCAACCTTAACTTCTGCAATATATAAGTTTTCTTTCTCAATATTAAAATTATTCTTTGCATTGGCAGTAACAGAGTTTAACAGTTTCAGCATCGGACGAGCAGGTCGTTTAACTGTAAATCTTAAAACATCCTCTGCTTCCTTCACAGATAAACCGCGAATAAGATCCGCCACCATACGAAACTTTCGTGGAGAAATCCTTGCATATCTAAGTTTTGCTTCTACTAACATAATATATAATAATTTTAAATTTTAAATTTTAAATTTCAATTGAATGAATAAATGATTTAATTTTAAATTTTAAAACAACTTATTCACTACTTTGTGATTATGTGTTTTAAAATTTGGTCATTTGAGAATTTAAAATTGATTTAAAATTTGAAATTTGAAATTTGAAATTGATTATTTCTTCTTTTCTTGTTGGCGTTGCATCTTTCCTCCGTGTCTAATAAACTTTTTTGTTGGAGAAAACTCACCAAGCAGATGACCAACCATCTCTTCTGTGACATAAACATTTATGTGTTCTTTTCCGTTATAAACACCAAAGTTATAACCTATCATTTCGGGGGTGATAGTTGCTCTTCTTGACCATGTCTTAATCGCATCCCTGCTTTCAGGATCTGCTTTCTTTACTTTTTCAAGCAACTTCTCATCAATATATCGACCTTTTTTTTGAACTTCTGGACATAATATAATAATAATTTTGAATTTTGAATTACGAATTTTGAATCAATTTTGAAATGCGCTAATAAACGCTGATTTATACGCGGATTAGATTCCCGCTCCCCGCCTTCGCGGGGACAGGCTCCGCGGGAATGACAGTCAAATGTCAAATGTCAAATGTCAAATGTCAAATGTCAATTGTCAATAATTACTTCTTCCCTCTTCTCTTCTTTTCTGCTCTCTTGACAAT
>CAZKZM010000010.1:0-1751 GCA_964557305.1 uncultured Candidatus Saccharibacteria bacterium
GCTTAGTCCGGTTTAAAGCGCTGTCCTGTCACGACAGAGATCGTGGGTTCAAATCCCATCGACCGCGCCAAAGAAGATAAAAAAAGATGCACAGGTTTAACCTGTGCATTTTGTTTTTTGCTTCCGCTACCTTGTCAGAAAGGCGAGTAAGTGATCCTTTCAGCAATAAAGGGATAGAAGCGAATAGAAACGAAGGAGCCAATGATTAAAGTGTAAAAAAGGATTAAAATACCCAGGTATGTTTTTTCTAAAAATATGTCACTGAGCGTTTTTTCCGAGAGGAAGTCATCAAAAGAAAGAGCCTTAACGCAGGTTATTCCCGCAATGGAACCCGCGAGAATAGCGATGAGGAGTGTTGCAGTAGTAACCCCGAATAAAAGACACAAAAGAATCATAATAGTTGAAACTAATGCTGCAAGTACAGCCAGTAGGCGCTTTGTTGTACTTATACTTGTTATAAGGACGTTTGAAACGAGCATCATCAGTGTTGCTAAAAGCAGAAACCACAATTGTTTTTCCATCTTTTCCTCCTTGTTTTTCGTTAAAAAAATGAACTACGGTAATATAATTATAACAGAAAACAAAGATATGTCAAAGCCCCCCCTGTCCCCCCCCGGGGGTGGACAGGGGGAGTTGTTGATTTTTTCGTTTTTTTGGTATAGAATGAGAATATGAATTCTGACGAAGTTAAAAAGATTAGAGATAGGTTTTTGAAAGAGCTGGATAGCTGTGAAAACCCATCGGAAAGAAAAAAAATATGCAAGCGATATATAGAGGAAGAGTTGTCCTCTGTTTTTTGTTGTTTGAAAGAGCTTTCTGGAGAAAATAAAGCGAAAGTCGGAAAGATGGCAAACGAGTTAAGGCAGATGATTAACGAGAAGATGAAAGAAAGCGAAGAAGAAAAGAAAGAAAAAGAAGAGTGGCTTGATGTTACGCTTCCTGGAAAAGAAGTTTCTTTTGGAGGAGTTCATCCACTTGCAAAACTACAGGAAAGGTGCGAAGAAATATTTGCGAAAATGGGATTTATATATGTTGAAGGCCCAGAGATGGAGAACGAGTGGTACAACTTTGATGCACTGAACTTTGCCCCTGATCACCCTGTTCGTGATATGCAAGACACTCTTTTTATAAAACAAAAAGACAGAGACGAACTTGAATCAAAAGACAAACTTTTAATGAGAACACACACTTCCCCCGTTCAAGTAAGATATATGGAGAAGAACGAACCACCATTAAGAATTATTGTTCCGGGAAGAGTTTTTAGAAATGAAACCACTGATAGTTCTCATGATATAAACTTTCATCAACTTGAGGGGCTAATGGTTGGAGAAGACATATCTGTTGCAAATTTTAGAGCAGTAATGAGTTTTTTCTTTAAAGAACTCTTCAAAGACAACATTGAGATTCGACTTCGCCCTTCCTTTTTTCCATTTACTGAGCCGTCTTTTGAGGTTGATATCAGTTGTTCAATCTGCAACAAGAAAGGATGTAGCGTTTGTCAACAAACAGGATGGTTAGAGGTTGTTGGAGCGGGAATGGTTCATCCTAATGTTTTGAAGAGTGCAGGCGTAGATAATGAAAAGTTTAACGGGTTTGCATTTGGAGTTGGGCTTGATAGAATTGCGATGGTTGCCCAACAGATCGATGATATCCGTCTTTTTTACTCAGGTGATTTAAGATTTTTAAAGCAGTTTTAATATGAAGTTTTCATACGATTTTTTACAATCATTTTTAGAAGAAAAACTTCCACC
>CAZKZM010000011.1:0-1988 GCA_964557305.1 uncultured Candidatus Saccharibacteria bacterium
GAAAGAGATGCTTGGAAGAACTCCTGATGAGATAACGGTTTACAGACCATTGAGAGATGGAGTTATTGCTGAATACAGAATAACAGAAGCAATGTTCAGATACTTTATAGAAAAATCTCCAGGATTAAGGTTTATAAAACCAGAACTGATGGTTGGTGTTCCTGCGGGGATAACTTCAACTGAGAAAAGAGCAGTGATAGAGGCAGGATTGTCAGCAGGAGCAAGGAATGTTTATGTCGTGAAAGAGCCAATTCTTGCTGCAATCGGAGCAGGAATTCCGATAGCTTCTTGCTCAGGACATATGGTAGTTGATATTGGCGGAGGAACAACAGAAGTAGCAGTTATCTCTTTGGGAGGAGTGGTTGTTGCACGATCTTTAAGAGTTGCTGGAGATGCGATGGATTTTAACATTTCTAATTATATTAAAAATAAGCACAACATTGCTCTTGGAGAAAAAAGTGTAGAAGAGATAAAAATAAGCATTGCAACCGCGATTAAAGAAAAAGAAGAGATGATAATGGAGGCGAGAGGAAGAGGACTTGCTTCTGGTCTTCCAAAGACGATAAAGATCTCATCAAACGAGATCTGTGAAGCGATAAAAGAGCCGTTAGAAGAAATTGTGAAAGTTGTTAAACAGGTTCTCCGAGAAACACCACCAGAACTTTCTGCAGATATAATGGACAAAGGGATGGTGCTTACTGGGGGAGGTGCGCTTCTTAGAAATATAGATGTTTTTATTACAGAAAGAACGGGAGTTCCTTCTTTTATAGCAGAAGATGCCCTTTTGTGTGTTGCCAGAGGAGCGGGGGTTGTTATTGATAACCTTGATGCTTATAAAAAAAGTATAATTAAATGATAATTGGACACAAAGAACAGCAGACAAGATTAAAAGCGCTTATCAAAAAAGGAAGTACTCCTCATGCGTTTTTGTTTTCAGGACCTGAAAAAATAGGAAAAAGAACAGTTGCTTACTGGTTTTTAAGACAACTTAATGGAGAGAAAGGAGAGAGTAGTTTAAGCTACGGAGGGGTTCACCCAGACATTATGGAGGTTTCGCCAGAAAAGAAAGAGATTCAGGTTTCTCAGATAGAAGAGGTGATAGAAAAAGTTTCATTTAAGGCGGTTAGTTCAGAGTTTAAGGGAGTGGTTATAGATCAAGCTCATCTTATGAACATTAGTGCTCAGAACACTCTTCTTAAAACCCTTGAAGAGCCACCGTTAAAAACAGTCATTATTTTGATAAGTGAGTATCCTCGGATGATAATTCCGACGATTACTTCAAGAGTTTTTGAAATAAACTTTCGCTTAGTTAGCGAGAAAGAGATCAAGAAGGGGGTGGATGATGAAGAAGCGGTAAGGTTGTCGTTGGGAAGACCTGGAAGTGCGCTTGAATATGTTTCTGACCCTGAAAAGAAGAAACAACTGAAAGATTTAGAGCAAGAAACAAGAACAGTGTTAGAAAAAGACCTTGCTTCAAGATTTTCTTTAATAAAAAAAATAGCAAAAGAGGAAAGATCAGTTGAGTTTTTAGAGTGTCTTTTAAGAATCTTGGAAGAAAAAATGATTGAAAAAATGAAAAACAAAGAAGACAGTGAAAGATATAGAGAAGCAGTGAAAGAAGCTGAAGAAGTAATCTACTTATACAAAAAAACAAACACAAAAATAGAGTTAGCAATGGAAAATATAATGTTGACCATTGACAATTGACAATTGACCTTTGACCTTTGACCTTTGACATTTGACTGTCATTCTGAGTGAAACGAAGAATCCCATAAAATAAGCACCAAATCCAAAACCTGTCCCGTGAAGAATCGAAGATTCTTTTTACGGGATTCAAAACCCGAAATCCAAAACGACTGGATTCCCGCTGGAGTATAACCCTGCTTTGAATGGTGCAGGGCGGGAATGACAGGGGGTAGGACGGGAATGACAGTGAAAGTGGCGGGAACAACAGTCAAAAGTCAAATGTCAAATGTCAAATGTTAAAT
>CAZKZM010000012.1:0-22343 GCA_964557305.1 uncultured Candidatus Saccharibacteria bacterium
ATTTAGATAAGCAACATTAGAAAGTCAAAAATCAAAAGTCAAAAGTCAAAACTACAACTTAAAACTATAAAACTTATAACGATTATAATGGATTCCCGCTTTCGCGGGAATGACAGTGGGAAGTACGGGAATGACAGTGTTTTAAAATTAGAAAATTAAGTAATTCAAAATTGATTCAAAATTCATAATTCAAAATTCAAAATTAAATAATGGGATTGCCACGGGCTTCGCCCTCGCAATGACGGTTAAAAAAGGTTTTGAAAATTGATAATTGAAAATTGAAAATTTTATTTATGTATCCCCCATCAATAGAAAATTTAATTCGTTGTTTTTCTCGGTTTCCTACTGTTGGACCAAAAACAGCTACTCGGTTTGTTTTTTACTGTCTCTCTTCTTCTCAAGAAGAGATTGATTCTCTTATAAACAATCTTCAAGAGTTGAAAAAATCAGTTAAAAGCTGTGAAGTTTGTTTTCGTTCTGTATTAAAAGATGAAAAACTTTGTTCTGTTTGTAGTAATAAAAAAAGAGATCACTCAACAATATGTGTTGTAGAAAAAGAAGCAGACCTTATTTCAATTGAAAAAACAGGAGAGTACAAGGGTCTTTACTTTATTTTAGGAGGAACTATATCCCCTTTACGAAGAGATGATTTCAAAAAAATAAGAGGAGAAGAACTACAAAAAAGGATAGAAGATCCTTCTTCTTTTCAACTTCCTGAAATTAAAGAAGTGATAATTGCAACCAATCAAACCACTGAAGGAGAAGCAACTGCTATCTACATCTCCAGAATTTTAGAAAAATACAAAGTAAAAACAACCAGAATCGGAAGAGGACTCCCAACCGGCGGAGAGATAGAGTACGCCGATGAAGAAACTGTCTTATCAGCACTAAAAAACAGAAAGTAGCAAACAAAAAAACAAAAATTATCAATTTTCAATTTTCAATTTTCAATGAATTTTCAATTTTTTAATTATTTAATCCCGTAAAAATAATCTTCGATTATTCACGGGACAGGTTTTGAATTTTGAGTTTAGTATTTTGGATTTGTTTAGGATTTAGATATTAGAATTTAGGATTTATTATAATGATTATATCCTTTATAAGTACTATAAATTACTATAACAATTATAACTATTATATTTATTATATCCGCTATAAATAATATAAGCTGTTGTAAATACTGATGCACTTGTCAGCGGCGCTGTCCCACTTTATTTTTTTTGCTTCTGCTTCTCCGTTTCTTGTTAAGCAGGTTCTCATTGGTTCACTTGAAAGAGCGGTGAGAACTTTGTTTGCCATCTCGTCAATGTCCCAAAAATCAACTTTAAGGGCATTTTTTAATACTTCTGAGACACCTGACTGTTTTGATATTAAAACTGGCGTTCCGTTTATTAAGGACTCAAGAGGAGTTAATCCAAACGGCTCTGAGATAGAAGGCATTACAAAAAGATCCGCTTCTCGGAAAAGATTATACAACTTTTTTCCTCTTAAAAATCCTGTAAAGAAAACTTTGTCAGATATTCCCAGTTCTCCCGCCTGATGCATAATCTGTCTCTCCATATCTCCCGATCCAGCAACAATAAAAACTACTTTTTTATTGTAATCAAGAACCTTTCTTGCCATCTTTAAAAAGTAATCAGGGCCTTTTTGTACTGTTATTCTTCCGATAAAAGCAACTGTTTTATACCCTGCGTCTTTAAATGTTTTCAGAATCTCTTCTTTCTCAAAACTTTTTGACTCTGTATCATCCATTCCGTTGTGAACCACTTCTATTTTTTCAGAAGGAATTCCGTAGTGTTTTATGATTATCTGTTTTGTAAAATTACTAACTGCAATTACTTTGTCTGCATTTTCCATTCCTTCTTTCTCGCGGTTATAAGCTTCTTGATTAACTCTTCCAACTCCCCCTCTGTCAAACTCTGTGGCATGAATATGAGCAATCAAGGGTTTCCCAGAAACTTTTTTTGCTACCACTCCTGCACCAAAAGAAAGCCAGTCATGAGCATGAATAACATCAAACTTTTCAGAAAGAGCAATCGCTTTAGCGTGCTCTGCATAACGAGAAACTTCATCAAGAAGTGTTCTTCCGTAAATATCCCCATCTTTAGTATCCGAAAGAATCCTTTTGTAGCTTCCACTACTAAGGTAAGGAGAAAGGAGAGAGTTCACTTCAATCTCTTTATAGTTACAAACTTTCTTTGCTGAGATAACATTAAAAAAAGGATTTTTTTCGTTTTTTCTAGGAAGAACAAAAGTGACTTCTACCCCCCTTTCGGCTAAACTTTTTGAAAGTCCAAAGCAGGCAACTCCCAACCCTCCACTGTTCTTGGGAGGAAGTTCCCAGCCGAACATAAGCACTCTTTTACCCATAAAATACGCTATTTTGATTTATTTAATTATATATTATTTAATTATATATTATTTAATTGTAAAGTCAAAAATCAATCCACTCCTTCATCTTTTCAAGATCTTCTTCCGCATTATCTGACTCAACAACAACAAACAAGATACTTCTTTCTCTTTCTTTTTTTTTTATTTTTAAAACAGCAAAAAGTGACTCTTTCCCATCTCCCGTAACTCCTTTGAAAGTGTTATTTTTATCAAAAATAAAACTTCTGTACTGATTGATGTATCTTGTTAGTTTTGCAATATCAAGTAAAGTTGTTTTGTTCTCTTCTGAAAAGTTGAAAATATCAGCAAAAAAAGTGTTCTCCATTCCAATAGACCTTGCTTTTGCATTCACAGATTCTTTAAAGTAATCTGGGGTAAAAAAACGAGTTAACACCAAAAGTGGTTCTTTTGAAGAAGTGTTAAGGGTTTTTTCTAAAAGTTCACCTCCGGAGTAACTTCTGTTTGGAAAGATAACTCCATCATTTAATCCTTCTATCATCCAATCTTTTGCTGTTATTCTTCTTTCAAGATTAACGATTTCGCTAAAAACAGTCGCTAAGATCGGCCTTGTTATAAACTCTGCATTTACTTCTGCATTTTTATCTTTATCTAAAAGAACTTCTCCTGTTTCAATATCTGCGATTATAAAGTTATCAGCTGAAATATCTCCCGAAAAGTAGTAATCCTCATCGGGGATTGTTATTGCTGGAAGAAATGGTGTTTCTTTTCTGTCAAAAACTAAAACTGGCATTCCCCTTTCTGCAAACAAAAACACTTCTTTTGCATCAACAGTATTCATTCTTATGCACCCCCCTGAAGGTCCAGCGGGAAGTCCTCTTCCCATAGAATCATAAGGCCATCCGTGAATAAAAAAGTTTCCATAAAACTGTACAGCGTAAGGCATCCATACTTGTGCCACTGAAGAAAAGTGAGTTGCAACTTTATCACCAACAAAGTAAAACCCCGGAGCGGTCTCATACCAAGATCCTTCTCTTCCTTTACTAATTGCTGAAAGTGTTTTTATTTTTTCTCCTTTTTCATACAAAGAGATCTCCATCTTTTCAAGATTAACATCAATAAAATCTTTTTCTTCAGAGATTAAAACAGCTTTTTCTTTCTTAATTTTTTCTTCAATATAATCTTCAAATCCATACTGTTCTACTTCTGACCCATAGACAAAAGATCTGTTCTCGGGAACATGATAATAGACCTCATAGTTAGTATTTTGTGTTTCTTTCCAAAACAAAAAAAATGAGCCTGATAAAAAAACCAAAACAACCACTAAAAAAGCTGTTATGATTCTGTAAATGTTTTTATCGTTATATTTGTTGTTGTTTTTTTTCATCTTCTATCTCTAATAATCGGTTATATTTCACAACCCTTTCTCCTCTCGCCGGAGCTCCTGATTTTATGTAATCAGCACCAATTCCAACGGCAAAATCGGCAATAAAATCGTCATTAGTTTCTCCAGAACGGTGAGAAACGATTATCTTCCACTGAAAATCTTGTGCCATTTTTGCAGCTTGAACTGCTTCTGATACTGTTCCGATCTGATTTACTTTTAAAATCATCGCGTTGCAAGAGTTGTTTTCTTTTGCTTTTTGCATTCTTACTGTGTTTGTTGTTAAAAGATCATCTCCAACAACAAGCACATCTGAAAGTTCTTTTTTTAACTCATTCCATCCATTAAAATCATTTTCTTCTAAAGGATCCTCAAAGCCGATTACTGGAAAGTTTTCTTTTATTTTTTTATAAAAAAGAATCATCTCTTCCCTGCTCTTGTTTTCTCCATCTAAAAGATAACTTCCTTCTTTATAAAACTCAGTAGCAGCAACATCAACAAGGATTGAAACACTACTATCAACTTCTTTTAACAAGTTAAAAACTTCTTCTGTTTTTTTTATATCAGGAACAAATCCTCCTTCATCTCCAATGTTAACTGATTTTATTCCGTAATCTGATGTTATTCTTTGTTTTAACTTTTGGTAAAACTCAACCGCAAAACGCAAATTTTCCGAAAAACTTTCTTTTTTTGGAACAATCATAAACTCTTGGAAACTAACTCCTCCTCCCGAGTGAACTCCACCATTAATAATATTAAAACAAGGAGTTGGCATCTTCTGCTTGAAATCAAAACCAGAAGAAATATATTCGTAAAAAGGGATGTTTCTTTTTTTAGCAGTAGCTCTGAAAACAGACATAGAAACTCCAAGAAGCGCATTTGCTCCAAGATTTGATTTATCTTCTGTCCCATCAAGGTCAAGTAAAATCTTGTCTATTTTTAAAGGATCAAGCTCCTCTCCTTTCAAGGCAGGTAATATTTTTTCGTTAACATTTAAAACTGCTTTTAAAACCCCTTTTCCGTTAAATCTTTCTCCGCCATCTCTGATCTCTTTTGCTTCAAAGCTTCCCGTTGAAGCTCCCGAAGGAACCGAAGCTGTTGTTTTTCCTTGATTAGTAAAAATAGAAACCTCTACAGTAGGGTTTCCTCGCGAATCAATTATTTCTCGCGCTTTTATGTCCTTTATCATCTTTTTTTACAAGTTATTTTCTAAAAAGAATTTTTGTGCACTGTCATAAGATTTTTTATCTCTCAAAGAAAACCAATCGCCCTCGCAGTGATTTCCGTAAATTGTTTTTCCCGCCATTATCATTCTGTTTAGTGCTTCTACAATTGAAACATTGCTTCCGATGTAATCAAAAATTGACAAAGTAAAAACATACCTTCCTGCAAGAGTAAGCTTTGGAAAATCATCTTTATCTGGGTTTTCATTAATGCTTTTTATTTTGTAGAATCTGTTTGCTATTTTTTCAACTTCCACTGTGCAAACACCCTCTTCATATTCAAGCGCTTCTTTTAAAGCAACTACTGGCTTTTGTGATGTTCTGTAAACAGAAGAGATCTGTTCTGTTGAAGATTTTTTTCCACAAAAAATATTATCTGGAGTTAAGACAAGAAAAGCGTCTTCCTCTATCTTATCTTTCGCTCGATAAACAGCATAAGCATCTGAACATTTTTTTTGTAAAACTCCACAAAAATTTATATCAGAGTATTTTTCTTTAAACCTCTCTTCTTCTGGTGGAACATCATCAAAGATTGTAAAGTAATTAACTACTTCTTTTTTTTGATTGGAAGAAACAAAAATTAAATCTTTCACCCCACAATCAACAACTTCATCAACTATCTTTTGAATCACTGTGGATCTTCCTAACGGAAGAAGTTCTTTTGGATTAAACCTTGCCAAAGGGAAAAGTCCTTCTCCGTTTTTAGTAGAAGAAATTATTGCTTGTTTTATTCCGTTAATCATTTAAATTTTTATTTGAAACTATTTAGATCTTCTAAGAAAAGATGGTATCTCCCACTTCTTTTCTTGTTCTAATATTTCTTTTTCGTGATCATCTTCAGATTCTTCAGTTTTTTCTTCTGGTTGATAAACAACATCTTCTTTAGACATAACTGTTATTCCGTCATCCTTCTTTGGTAACTCTTTCTCTTCTTCTTTCTCCTGTTTTTCTTGTTTTTTTGGCTTCTTTTTTTTAACTTGTTTTTTTGGTTTTTTCTTTGTCTTTTTTGTTTCTTTTTTTGGCTTCTCTTCTTTCTCTTCTACTTTCTCTTCTTTTTCTTCTGTCAACTCTTCTTCAAAAAAATCTGTCTCGCATCCTGTGGCAAGGACAGAAACCTTAACTCTGTCTTTGTATTTATTTTTTTGTTTTATTCCAAGGATAACTTTTGCATCTCCTCCAGTATACTCATAAATATTTTCAGAAATAGACGAGATATCAGTTAATCCGATATCTGTTCCTCCGGTCACATTAAAAAGCATTCCCTTGACATTGTTTATTGTATAAGGATAGAGCGGATTAGAAACAACTCTTTTTACAATCTCTTTTGCTCCATCGTCAAGATTTGCTTCTATCGTGTTCAAATAAGTCATCTTTCTTGGTCCTTTTTTATTTTCAAGAACAGTTCTTACATCTGCAAAATCAATATTTATTAGTCCTGTTTCATATATCGTCTCAACTAAACCTTCTAAGCTTTCTGCTAAGTTTTTATTCATCACTGCAAGTGCTTCTTTCAAAGGAGTGTTTTTGTCAACTAACTCAAAAATCTTTTCATTCGGAAGAATTGTTATCGCATCTAAAAACGGAGTCGTTTCTTTAACTGCTTTTTTTGCAATCTTCATCTTCTTGTCTCCTTCAAAGGAAAAAGGAAGAGTAAAAACTCCATAAACCATCGCTCCTTCTTCTTTTGCACAAGAGGCAAAAACAGGAAGTGCTCCTGAACCAGTTCCTCCTCCAAGAGAAGAAACAAAAATAATTATATCTTGATCTTTAAAAACAGTTCTTACTTCTTCAAGGTCTTCTTCTGCTGCTTTTTTCCCTAACTCTGGATTCATTCCCGTTCCAAGTCCTCCTGTAATCTGACTTCCAAAAGCAACTCCTTTTATTTTTTTCTCTTTTGCAACTTCATTAACTGCTCGCGAATCAGTGTTTAATGCTGCAAACAAAACTTTTTTCAAAGAGGAAGAAATGCTAGAAACGATAAGTCCTCCCCCTCCTCCAACTCCAACCACTCTTATTTTTATCTCTCTGATTGGCTCTTCTTCTACTTCTCTCTTCTTTTTTGTTTTAATTATTTTTTTTTGCTTACTCATCTCCTTTTTTTTATTTTATAATACCGTTTTCAGTATAACATATAATTATCAATTATCAATTTTTTTTTCAGAAATCAGATCTCCTAAAATCTTTCTTACTTCTTCTAAGCTTTCTTCTTCAAGAATAGAAATAGCGGTGACATTTTTGTTTTTTCTTTTTAACTCTTTTTTTATCTTCTCCACTCTTCCTTCTGAAACTTCATCCTTTTTACTAATAATAATATATTCTTTTTTTTCAGTAAGTGTTGGGTTGTGATTTTCAAGCTCTCTTCTTAATGTCAAATAATCGTTAGTTGGAGTTGCCGAAGAAGCAGAAATTAAATGAAATAAAACTTTCGTTCTTTCTATGTGTCGTAAAAACTTAACACCAAGACCTTTTCCTTCTGAGGCCCCCTCAATCAATCCTGGAATATCAGCAATCACCAAGTCATAATAAGCACCAAGTGATGGCTCCAATGTTGTAAAAGAGTAGTTTGCAACTTTGCTTTTTGCTCTTGTCAGTTCGTTAATCAAACTTGATTTTCCAACATTCGGAAGTCCTATCAAGCCAACATCAGCAATTAATTTTAACTCAAGCCGAACTCTAACTTTTTCTCCTTCTTTTCCAAACTCAAACTCTTTGGGGGTGGTATTTGTTGAAGATCTAAACTGAAAATTTCCTCTTCCTCCTCTTCCTCCTTTTGCAACAAGAATCTCTTCTCCTATTCTTGTCACTTCTTTTTTTGTTTTTTCTTTTAAGTAATGAATAACTGTTCCAACGGGAACATTTAAATAAATATCTTTTCCATTTGCTCCGTGTTTAAAATATGTTCCTCCTACTTTTCCGTCTTCTGCTTTAATCTTTTTTTGAAAACGAAAAAACTTTAAAGCCCCGATATCAGAAACTCCAACAACATAAACACTTCCTCCATCTCCTCCGTCTCCTCCCGTAGGGCCATACTCTCTCTTGTTTTTATTAAAATAAACACTACCATCTCCCCCCTTCCCCGCAGTAATATTTATTTTTACATCATCTATGAGCATAGTTTTTTAATTTTAAATTTTAAATTTTAAATTTTAATTGAATGATCAAATAACTTAATTTTAAATTTTAAAACAACCTACTTTTTAATTTGTAATTAGGTGTTTTAAAATTTAGTCATTTGTTAATTTAAAATTGATTTGAAATTTGAAATTTGAAATTTGAAATTATTAAGTTATATCTTAAACAACATCACATCTCCGTCTTTTACTATGTAATCTTTTCCTTTGTCTTGGGATTTTCCGTTTTGTCTTGCTTTAGACCAACCACCACACTCAACAAAATCATCATAACTAATTACTTCTGCTCTGATAAACTTTTTTTCAAAATCAGTGTGTATTCTTCCTCCAGCAACAGGGGCAGAAGAGCCTTCTTCGACAGTCCAGCTTCTTGTTTCTTCTTTCCCAGATGTGAAGAAAGATATCAAGTTCAAAGAACGGTAACTTTCTTTTATCATCTTGCTAAGTCCACTTTCCTTTATCCCAAACGAATCAAGATAACTCTCCGCTTCTTCCTTGGGAAGATCAGCAAGTTCTGCTTCTATTTTAGCATTCATCAGTAAGTATCCGTCTTCTTCGGAAACCTCACCTTTGTCAACATTTTTAACATAAATAATCGGCTTGAATGTTAAAAAATTAAACTCTTTCAACGCTTCTTTTTCTTTCTCTTCTAACTTTAAATCATACAGAAGATTTTCTTGTTCTAAGAATGATTTTGCTTTTTCTAATGTCTCAACTTTAAGTTTAACTTCTTTATCACCACTCTTCAACTCTTTTTTTAATCTGTTGATTGCTTTTTCTGTTAGTTGTAAATCAGAAGCAATCAGCTCAATATTTACTGTTTCCCGATCCTTCTTAAAATCAACTTCTCCATCAACATGAAAAACATCATCATCTTTGAAGTCACGAAGAACCTCTACAATCGCATCAACTTCTCTTATATTTGATAAAAACTTGTTTCCTAATCCTTTTCCTTGATGAGCATCGGCAATAAGACCAGCGATGTCAACAAACTCTATTGTGGTATAAACAGTTTTTTCAGAACAAGAGATAGACGAAAGTTTTTCTAATCTTTCATCGGGAACTTCAACTACTCCAACATTAGGATCAATTGTGCAAAAAGGATAGTTCTGTATATCTACTTGCTTTTTTGTTACTGCTTTAAAAAGGGTTGATTTTCCAACATTCGGAAGTCCAACAATTCCAACTTTAAATGACATATTTGTTTTTTTAGTTATCTTTTTTCATTATTTTCGCTCTGTTGGCAGGTACAATTCTATACCTGCCTGCGACAGGTACAATTCTGCACCTGCCTGCGACGCTTCGCATGGTTTGCCGCGTAAAAAGCGTAAAACTCGCTTTGCTCGTCACGCTTCACGCGGCACCGTGATGAAAAAGCTTTGCATATTTTTAAGGCCCCGTAAAATTCGCTTACGCTCACCACGGGGCTCGCTTCAATCGGCTTGCCGCGTGGCGGCGAAGCCGCTTTACGCGGCTGCTGGGCTAGGACTCGAACCTAGATTAATGGAGCCAGAATCCATCGTCCTACCATTAGACGACCCAGCAATGTTTGACAATTGACAAGTGACAAGTGACTTTTGACTTTTTAAAATTTAGTCATTTGGTCATTTGAAATTGATTTGAAATTTGAAATTTGAAATTTGAAATTATTTAAGGTGTTTATTAGATGCTATTAAACTGGATAAAACTCCTAAGATGATGCCTGTTCCGAGATGAATAATGATGATGAGGGGCATCATCTCAAAAACATATCTGTTGATATCAACATCAACTGCTATGTCATAAGGACTGACGATCATATATCCTCCTGGGAAAAGAAGGAAGAAAGAAAGAACAGCTGCCACTAACCCCATTAAAACTCCTTGAATAATGAAGGATCCTTGGATGAAGGCGTTTGAAGCACCAACGAGTCGCATCACGCGAATCTCTTCTCTCATCTCGTAAATTGCTAACTTTACTGTGTTGTAAACAAGAAGAACTGATATCACTCCCATTATCGTTACCAAAACTACTCCCACTTTTCTTGCGTTGTCAGTGAGAGAGAATATTCCTTCAATAACTTCTTGACGATGATAAAAATCAACACTATCAACAATTGCCGAATATTTATTCTCTAAAAGATCTGACACCTGTTGATATATATAAGGATCATCGGCTTTAATACTTAAAGAAGAAGGAAAGGGGTTTCCGACTTCTTCTAACGACTCCATCACCGAAGCCCTATCACCAAACCTTCTAATGAACGCTGTTTTTGCTTCTTCTTTTGATGTATATTCTATACTTGTCACTTCAAAGTTGTCTTCTATCTCTTTTTGAACTTCAAGTATCTCGTCTTCTGATACTGAAAGCTGAAAATCAATTGTGATGTCTGCTTTTTCTTTAACACTGTTTATAATGTCTTCTGTTATTGCTCCTACTATAAAAATTGAAGTTGCCATTACAATAACAACGGTTAAAACAAAAACTGCAACAAAAGAAATTCCCTTTTCTCTGTAAAAGTTGTCCCACCCTAAGCGAAACATTCTTTTAAATGAATTTAAAAAATGATTTTTCATATTTACAATATAAATTTACCTTGATTAGAATCACTTGCTACTTTTCCATCTCTAATTGTGATAACTCTTCTTCCGACACTGTTAACAATATCTCTACTGTGCGTTGCTAAAATGACAGTTGTTCCAGCTTTGTTTATTTCAAGTAATAGATTTAAAACATCTCTCGCGTTGTAAGGATCAAGATCCCCCGTTGGCTCATCAGCAAGAATAACATCTGGGTCGTGAATTAAAGCACGAGCAATAGCAGTTCTTTGCTTCTCTCCTCCAGAAATCTGATTAGGAAATTGAAATGCTTGCTTCTCAAGCCCAACTGTGCTTAGTGCTTTTGGAACAGTTCTTGCAATCTCTTCATCAGAACACCCGGTCACTTCCATCGCATAGGCAATATTTTCATAAACAGTTTTTGAAGAAAGTAGTTTGTAATCCTGAAAAATTGTTCCGATCCTTCTTTTTATTCGGTGAGAGTTATTAACCGACGCTTTATGAACATCTATTCCGTCAAAAAAAACTTCACCGCTCGTTGGTTTTTCCTCTCCTAAAAGAAGATTAAAAAGAGTTGTTTTTCCAGCCCCTGACCTTCCAACTAAACATATAAACTCTCCTTTGTTTAATTTAAAAGAAACATCTTCTAAAACCACTCTCTCCTCTTTATTTAAATAAGGAGGATATATTTTTGTTACTTTGTTGAAAAATATCATATTTAATTATTTAACAGATCAAGATTGCCATCAAAAACTTCTTCAACGCTTGTCGTTTCGTTTTTGGTTCTTAGATCTTTTACAAGTTGGTAAGGATGTAAAACATAATTTCTAATCTGATTTCCCCATCCTGCTCCACTTGTCTCTCCTTTTGCCTTTTCTTCCTCTCTTTTTTCTCTGTCTTCTTTCATTTTTTCAAGCTTTGATTGTAAAACACTCATTGCTATTCTTCTGTTTTCGCTTTGCTTTCTTTCGTTTTGAGAACTAACTACTAACCCCGTTGGAACATGTGTTATTCTTATCGCACTTTCTCTTTTGTTTACATTTTGTCCTCCTGGACCTGATGACTTGAATGTATCAACTTTCAAGTCGTCTTCTTTTATAACAACTCCGTTGCTTGATCTTTTTATAACTGGAAAAACTTCAACCTGAGCAAAAGAAGTGTGTCTTGCTCCTCCCGAAGAAAAAGGTGATTTTCTTACCAAGCGGTGTGCTCCACTTTCTTTCTTTAAAATTCCAAAAGCATAAACTCCTTTCACTTCAAAAACAATTTTTTTAATACCAACTCTTCCTTCTGGTCCTCCACTTTCTCCGTAAGAAGTGTATATCACTTTTGTTTTAAAGTTTTTTCTTTCCGAGTATCTTTGATACATTCTGAATAACATTGTCACAAAATCTTCTGCATCTCTTCCTCCCGCCCCTGACTGAATCTCTATAATAGCATCGTTCTTGTCAAACTTTCCTGACAAGAAAACTTTAAACTCTTCTTTTTTCAGGTCTTGTTTTATCTTTTCTAACTCTTCCTCAACCTCTTCTTTTATTTTATCATCTTCTTTGAAATTTTGATACATCTCTTCTGTTTCTTTTAATCTGTTTTTCAAAGAGTTAACAGTGCTGGCTTCTTCTTGAAGAGAACTTAGTTTTTTCTGTTTCTCTGTCGCGTCTTCCTGATTGTTGATCCAAAACTCTTTACTGGCAACCTCTTTTTCAAGTTTTTTAATCACTTCTTTCTTTTCTCCAAGGTCAAAGACACTCCTCCATATGGAGGACTCTATCCTTCGCTTCTTGTATTTCTTTTTCTATATCCATAGGTTTAGATAACAATTGACGATTGACATTTGACTTTTGACTTTTGACAGTGAAGTGTCACATGTCAAAGGTCAAAGGTCAATTTGAGCCGATGGTCGGAGTTGAACCGACGGCCTACTCTTTACGAGAGAGTTGCTCTGCCACTGAGCTACATCGGCTTAAAACACAAAACTAATCAAATAATTTTTCAAAAAATCCTTTCTCTTCTTCGGTTTCTTCTTGGACTCCTTCCACTAAAACCTCTTCATCTTCTTCTCTTGATATCACAAAAACTCGCTCCCCTTCTTTTCTTAAAAGAAGTTGTTCTCTTGCAATTATCTCAATCTCTTCTTCTAAATCTCTTTCCTCTTCTCTTTGTTCAATAATCTCCATCTCTTCTTTTAACTGCTCTAATTCTTGCTTTGCGTCAAGATAATAAACTTTTATTTCTTTTCTTTCTCTGTAAAGATTAATATTAAAGTAAACAAGCAAGGAAGTGATAACAAAAAGAACAATAAAGAAAAGGGTTCTTTTTCTATCTTTGTTTGTCTTCATTCTTTCATTATATATTACTAAACATAAAAATCAAAGAAAAAAGTTAAAACGCAAAAGTCAAAACTGCAATTGACAATTGACCTTTGACATGTGACTTTTGACCGTCATTGCGAGTACTGCTCCAACTGGTGGGGGGCTCGCAATGACGAAGAAGGAAGTTTTATAGTTTTAAGTTGCAGTTTTAACTTTTGAATTTTGCGTTTTGAGTTTTTATTATATCAGTTATATCTTTTATATCTACTATAACTGTTATACTGGATTCCCGCCTCCGCGGGAATGACAAGGAAGTTGCGGGAATGACAATAAGCATTATTGTTTTGGGTTTTTGTCATTGGGATTTTGAATTTGTTTAGGATTTAGATATTAGGATTTAGGATTTATTGTAATGGTTGTATCTTTTATAACCACCATAGCCCCTATAATAACTATATTTTTATAATCAAATTCTACTTATTAAACACCTTGAAGTATGCTTCTTCTGGGATGTTTACTTTTCCTTCTCTTTCTAATCTCTTCTTTCCTTTTTTTTGCTTTTCAAGAAGCTTTCTTTTTCTAGTTATATCTCCTCCATAAAGAGCTGCCGTCACATCTTTTCTTCTTGCTTTTATTGTTTCTCTGGTAATAATCTTTCCCCCAACTCTTGCCTGGATAGGAACTGCAAACTGTTGTGGAGGAATTACTTCTTTTAGTTTTGCAACAGTGCTTTTTCCTTCTTTAAACGCTTCATCACGAGCAACAACAACTGAAAACGCCTCATCAAGTTGATGTGCGATCAAAATCTCCATCTTCACAAGGTCTCCTGGGTAAAATCCTTCTAATTTATAACCAGCCGAAGCATATCCTTGAGTAGCACTTTTCAAGTTGTCATAAAAGTTAATTATCATCTTTCGTAAAGGAGCACTATAAACAACAAGAACTCTGTTTGATGATATGTACCTTGTATCAAGATAAACTCCTCTTAAAGTTGCCAAAACTTCATTTACTTTTCCAAGAGTGTTCTCGGGAGTGATTATCTCAATATTTGCCCACGGTTCTTTTGTCTCGCTAACAGCACTCTGATCTGGCCAGTCAGATGGCGATTGAATCTCCATCTCTTCTCCAGTTTTCATTGTTGCAATAAAAGCGACTGTCGGAGCTGATATAATAAGATCAATATCATACTCTCTTGTTAATCTTTGCGATATTATTTCCGAATGAAGAGAACCAAGAAAACCACAACGAAATCCTCTTCCAAAAACTTCTTTGAACTCAGGAGTAAAAGCGAACGCCGGATCAGTCAGCTTTATCTCAAGAAGAGCGTTGTAAAAATTAGGATAATCTTCTGGATAGCGTGGATAAAAACTACTAAAAACCATCGGATGTGGCTCTTTATATCCCGGAAGTGGTTTTATCTCGTCTCCTTTTTTATATATCGTATCTCCTGATTTAACCACTCCAACTTCTTTAATCCCTGTTGCAATATATCCGATATCACCAGTAGAAATTTTACTTTCTGGTTTGTGTTTTGGCGCAAAAAAACCAACTTCTTTTGCTTCACCATCTCCTTTAGAAGCAAAAAGAGATATCTTTTCTTTAGTGCTAATTTCTCCTTCAACAACCCGAACATGAGCAATTATTCCTTTATAAGCATTAAACTCTGAATCAAAAACAAGAGCTCTAAATGGTTTTTCTTCTTCTTTCAAAGGAGCAGGAATTTTCTCAACAACAGCATCTAACACTTGCTCAATGTTAACTCCTTCTTTTCCTGATATTTTAATAATATCTTCTTTTTTAACATCAAGAGTTTGAACCATCTCTTCTTCTACTTCTTCTATCTTTGCTCCATCAAGATCAATCTTGTTAATAACCGGAATTATCTTAAAATCATCACCTTTCTTTTTGGCAAGGTCAAAGTTCGCAAGAGTTTGTGCTTGAACTCCCTTTGTGGCATCAACCAGTAAAACTGCTCCCTCTACTGCCTCTAAAGAACGAGACACTTCATAAGAAAAATCAACATGACCCGGAGTGTCTATCAAGTTCAAAATATAATCTTCTTTTTCCTTTTCATATCTGTAAATCATTCTAACTGGACGAAGTTTAATTGTAATTCCTCTTTCTCTTTCCAACTCCATATCATCCAAAAACTGATCCTGCATATCTTTTTTCAAAACCGTTTTTGTCACTTCTAAGAACCGATCAGCTAATGTTGATTTTCCAGCATCAATGTGCGAGATTATACAAAAATTTCTTGTTTTATTTTTACTCATAACCTGATTGATTTAAAAACTTCTTTCAGTTCTAAAGAATCTAATCCTTTTAAAATTAAAAGATAAGCGACCCCTCCCACTAAAGTTGATGCAGATGCAGCAAGTAAAACCGTTAAAAATGTGTTTAAACTAAAAATATTTTCAATAAAAATTCTTGTTATATAAATATATCCTCCCATCACTAACGATGCAAAAACAGTTTTAATGACACAATCCCTTATTCTTGGATTATAAAAATCAACCATCTTCTTTTTAAAGAAGTGCGTCAGAAGACCCAGATGTAAAATAGATGAAACAAAAACCGACAAAGGAAAAGCAACCACCTCAATCTTTTCTATTCTTTCCAATCTTAGTACTACTGACAAAAAATCATTAAAAAATCCTTGCCCTTGAATGAGCCAAACAAAGAAAAAAGCAAGAATAATATTTACTCCCATCGCAAAAAGAGAAATAATTACTGGCGTTTTTGTATCTTGAAAAGAAAAGAAAGCACGAACCAAAATATGAATTACTGCTCCTGCAAAAAATGCGAAAGAAAAAACACCAAGACAAGCAGCGGTAAGTTGTGTTTCTTTCCATCCAAAGTTTTCTACCCCCAAGACAAGACGAACAATGTGAGCGCGAAGCAAAAAAACAATAACGCTCGCTGGAATTATAAAAAATAAAACTTGGCAGATAACTTTTGAAAAACTTTCCGAAAACTCTTTTCTTTTTTTCTGAGCCAAAGAACGAGAAAATGCTGGAAAAGCAGCAACTGCAAAGGCAACTCCCACAATCCTTATCGGAAACGACTGCAAGTTGTTAGCAAGATTAAAGATAGAAACGCTTCCAACTGTCAACAACGATGCTAACGCAGTGATAACAATTATGTTTATCTTTGCAGAAGCTTGTCCGATAATTCTTGGAATCATCAGAAAGAAAACTTTACGAAGTTCTTTTTGTTTGAAGTCAATAATCGGTTTATATGAAAACCCAGCAAAATATGCTGGTGGGATCTGAACTACTAAGTGTAAAACTGCTCCGACTATAACCCCATATGCTACTCCAACAAGTCCAAAAGAAGGAGCAAGAAAAACGATTCCCAAAATAATTCCAATGTTATAAAATATTGGAGCAAGCGAGTACGCTAAAAATCTTTCAAAATATTGCAGAAATCCCGAAAATAAACTTGACGCTCCTAAAATGATCGGACTAGCAAGCATTATTCTTGTTAAAAAAATTGTTTCTTTCAGTTCTTCTGCTGAAAATCCTGGAACAACAAACTTAACAACGAAAGGAGTTATAAAAAAAAGCACTCCACAAAGAAAAAAGAGAATTAAAAGAAGAACATTCATTATGTTGCTTGCTAATCTTAATCCCTCTTCTTGGGACCTCTCAAAAACGCTTGAAAAAACAGGAAGAAAAACAGCAACAATTCCTCCAGTAATTATTATCCCGTATATAAAATCAGGGATTCTGAAAGCAGCAAAATAAACATCAAGCTCTCCTACTGGAAAGTGAGTGACTAAAAGACGATCCCTTAACAATCCAAGAACAGCACTCACTCCTATTGAAAAAGCAATCAGTGCTGCTGAAAAAGTTATCGTTTTTGACTGTAAATTTATAATCTTTTTAATCATTTTTTTTCAATAAAAAAACTCAAGCAGGATCGTAAGCCGAATTCTGTTGCCTTGCATATAAATACACAAGACGGCAATCATTTATCTGGGATTAGTGTTGCCACTAACCTCTAGCGGGTCACCCTACCAACTTTACAGTTAGTATGTTTACCCTTGCACTCAGGTAGGAATTTAGCCGTTTCACTCCTTGCGTTCCCGCAAGGACTCACCCTAAACTACATATGTATTTTGGGTGGCTATCTTCTCTCGAAAACAGCCGTCTCTGTTCGCATCCCTAGCTTACGCCGACGGGAGTTACCCGCTACCTTTGCCCGATAGGACTGAGTGTTCGGACTTTCCTCTTTCATAGAAAGCAATTGCCTCGCCTGCTTGAGCAATTAATATACTGACACAAAAAACCACTATTGTCAATAAAAATCATACTCTCACTGTCATTCCCGCACTCCTATTGTCATTCCCGCGGAAGCGGGAGTGACAGTCAAAAGTCAAATGTCAAATGTCACATGTCAAATGTCACATGTCAAAATCACTGCTCTACTTGGTTTACTAAAAAGTAAACAACGCAAATGCTGGAAACGATAAAGATGAACAGTAGTAAGTGTAAATAATCAGAAAAAAAGTTTTTCCACTGAACTCCAATAAAAACGCCCAAAGAAAGAACTGCTAATTCGTAAATAAACAACTGCCACCATTTTAATTTAAAATTCATATTTAAAAAATTAAAGACCTTTTTCTGTTAAACACTCCTGTCTTTCTTCCACTTTTTCATTATACTGTTCTATCAGAAGTGTTATGCTGTTTACTTCCTCGTTATATTCTTTTATTAGATCATTGTATCTTTCTGCTTTCTCATTATACTCTTCTCCAAATTTGTTTTTCATATCATCAATTTCAATTTGTAATTGATTTATAGTATTTTTCAACTCATCAACTGCCACTCTTTCTTCTTTTATTGTTGTTTCTAAACTTTCATCTATTACTGGACAGATTGAAAAAGGAACCCCAAAAACTTGAATCGCCATCCATGTTTCTTTTCCTTCATAGTAATCCTTCTTAACGGCTACTCCGATCTCAGTATATGATTCGTTTAGAATATTTTCTCGGTGGCCTTCGCTGTTCATCCAAGCATCAACTAACTCTTCATCGTTGCTATAAGGCCCGATTGCTAAATTATCTCCAATAAGAAGAAAATTATATCCTTCTTCTTCGGCAATATCACTAACCCCAAATCCATCAGGCGAGATGTGAGCAAAGTAATCATCTTTAAACATATCTTCTAATTTTAATTTTGCTATTCTGTTTAAATCTTCGTTTTCTTCAAGAATATTTAATGAAAATAATTCTCGTTGTTTGTTGGTCTCCTCCACCACCCCTTCGTGAGTTAAGAACGCTTGTTGGTTGCTACTTCCTTTCACAATTGGAGAAAGAAAAGATGGCTCTTCTTGATTTTTGTTTTTATCGCTACTGCTTCCTAAAAAAAAGAGAAACACTCCTGTTAAAATAATAAAAGTTGTCCATAAAAAAACAGATTTTGGTTGAATGTTCATATTTTTAATTTTCAATTTTAAACTCTCCTACTCTTGTTCTTTTAAGAGAAAAAAGAAGAGCTCCTGAACTTAGTAACTTTCCTGCTCTATCAGCGATGCTTCTTATGTAACATCCACTAGAACAGTGAACTTTAATTTTAACAACAAGATAACTCTCGTCATCTTTCTCGTTCTTAAATATTTTTTCCCACTTTTCTAATACTTCTTCTTGACGAAAATCACCTTTGACTTTTTTTATCTTTTCTTCTACTTCTGTTTTTATTTTTTTCTTTCCTACCCTTATCTTATCTAAAATTTCCAAAGAGTAAATAGCAACTTTTTTGTCGGGAAGTTCAATTTCTTTTAATCTTCCTTGCCGAGCCCACCAAAAAAGAGGTTTTCCTTTGTACCTGTAACTTGAAAAAAAAGGGGGCTTAGAAACAAAATCACCTTGCATCTTCTTTAAAACTTTTTCAACCTCTTTCTCTTGAAAGTTTTGATTTCTTTTTTCAGGAAAACCTAAAACATCAAAAGAGTCAGAAGAAAATCCAAAAAGAATATCTGCCTCATACTCTTTGTCTAATTTCAAAAAGTGTTTAAACTCTTTCAAGCTATCTTCCATTACAATCAATAAAACCCCCTCTGCCATCGGATCTAATCTTCCCGCATAGGCAATTTTTTTTCCTTGAAGATTGGGATTTTTTTCTCTTAAATCATTAACAGCATCCAAAGGAGAACACCCTACTGGCTTATATATTGGAAAAACTTCTTTATTCATTTTGGTTTATGTACTACTCCCCATCAACAACTGCCCGGATTCCTATTCTTCCTTCACTGCTTCCAGGAGGCCAGCAAGTCATAACAATTAACTCTTTCTTGTTCTCTTCGTGAAAAAGAGAAATAACATCTTCTCCAACTTCATACACTTCCTTTCCAATCTGTTCATCAATAACTGTGTACTTGTACAGCTTGTTGTTATAACAGATCTCTATAACATCTCCTTCTTTCAACTTATCTATCTCGGTAAAAACACGATCATATCTAATATCAGGCCACCCCGGAGGAGCAGAGTGTCCCAGCAAAACAGATAACCCTTCTTCTCCTGGATAAGCAGAGTCAGGAAAAAGAACCACTCCATTGTTAAGAGCTTCTTTGTAATCATCGCTATAAAGTCCTTCCGTTTCTACTATCGGAGCAGAGATATTAATTACATCTATCACAACTTCATCTTTTTCACATACTTCGTAGGACTCCTCTTTCTCTTCTACTTCTTCTCTTTCTTCGTTTTCTTCTTCCTCTTCCTTTTCTTTCTGATCTTCTTCTTTGTTCTTATCATCACTCGTGATGCTATCAATTTTGTAATGGACCACCTCTGGAACAGATCTAATAAAAATCGGAAGAGCCATTACTTGTTTGAAGTTTACAACGACTACAAAAAAAAGAAAGATAACTGTCATTACCTTTAAAAGATTTTTGTCTTTTTTTGTAAAAAAGTTTTCTTGTTTTTCTCCCATATGTTATAATTGTAGCATTATTTAACACTTTATAAAATGCTAAAACACACCGAAGTAAAAAAAGGAAAGATAATTGTTGTTAAAGGAGATCCTTTTGAGGTGATGAACTACTCTCACAGCGTAAAAGGAAGAGGAAGATCTGTTGTTCAACTTCAATTAAAAAATCTTCGCACTGGAAAGTCACTACAAAAAACATTTCACGCTGGAGAAGGGGTAGAAGAAGCAGAAATAGAAGAAGAAAAGGTTGTTTTTATTTACTCTAATCGCGGAAAGTGTGTTTTTCACAAACAAGGAGATCCTTCTTCTCGTTTTGAACTAACAAACGAACAGATTAAAGAAAAGGCTGATTACTTGGTTGAAAAAACAGTTGTAAATCTTATTCTTTTCAATGATGAAGTGATCGGAGTAAATCTTCCAATAAAAATGACTTTTACTGTTAAAGAAGCTCCTCCTGGAATAAAAGGAGATCGTGTTGAAGGAGCAACAAAAACAGTTGTTCTTGAAACAGGAAAAAAAATAACCGTTCCTATTTTCATAAAACAAGGAGATGTTGTTGAAGTAAATACAGAAACAGGAGAATACTCTAAAAGAGTTTAGTGTCTTTCTTCTCGTTATCTAACGCCTCATTAACCATCCGATCAGCTTCTTTGTTTTTACTTCTAACAATATGTTTTATTTTAAAACTTTTAAAATCAAGGCGAAGATTCCAAAGTTTAAGAAAGAGAGGTCGTAGTTTTTCGTTTTCAATCTTGTACCTTCCTTGAATCTGCTTGGCAAGAAGCTCTGAATCAACACAAAGTGTCACTTCTGCTTCTTTAGCAAGTCGCTTTCCAAACGAAGCTTTAAATTTTTCTAATCCAAAGATGGCAGCCATATACTCTGCCTCGTTGTTTGTTAAATTATCTCCCAGATACTTTCCATACTCTTTCATCTTGTCTCCTTTTTCATTGCAGATAACTGCTCCTGCTCCTGCTGGCCCAGGATTTCCCCTTGCTCCCCCGTCAGTATATATAATTATTTTTTTCATATATTTTTTTTAGGATACATAATATTATTAATAAGACACTTTTTAAAATCTTCTAAATTGTTTTCTTTTAATCTGAAGCCAGCGGCGGGAGCATGTCCTCCAAAGTTTTCTAAAAGATGACTACACTTCTTCATCATACTAACTGCGTCACTGCCAGCGGGAACTCTAACTGAACCTCGTGCATATCCGTTTTCAACAGTACACAAAAAAACTGGCTTTTTGTGTTTTTTTATTGTTTTTGTTGCTAATGTCCCCGCAAGAAAAGAGGGAAAACTTCCTTTCACAAAAACAATCGGTTCATTTAAAGAAATTTCTTTCTCTACTTCTTGTTCTGCTTTTTTAATAAGCACTTGCCGCTCTTTGTAATATCTTTTTATATCTTTTACAAGTTTTTTAACTTTTTCTTTGTCTTTTTCTATTAAAAAGTGATAACCAGTTGTTGTTTTTTCAAGATGCTCTGTAGTGTTTAAAAGAAAAACCGCTTTCTGAACAAGATCTTCTGCTGAAAGTTTTTTCTTTAACACTCTTAATCCTAAATTAGTTGGATCTTCTAACGCCTTAAATCCTTTTCTAATAATTTCAAGATTATCTCCTTCTCTGGGAACCATATCAGCGACCGTCGCAACCACCGTTAATTCCAAAAATTCTTTTTCTTTCTCTTGAAATTTTTCTTTTAACATCTCCTTAGATAGTTTAAAAACAATCCCTGCGTTCGCCATCTTCTTGAAAGGATAATTATCTCCTTCCTGCATCGGATCAAGGATCAGCGACGCCTCTGGGAGTTCAAAAAGAGCTTGATGATGGTCAATAATAACAACTTCAAACCCAGTGCTATTTGCCTTCTTTACTCCCTTAAAGTTTGATATCCCACAATCCATTGTGATAATAAGATCTGGTACTTCTTGCTGGATTGTTTTTACTGCCTCTTCAGTAAGTCCTCTTCCTTGTTTTTCTATATTATTATTATAAACAACACTTTTTCCTCCCAACAAAGCAATACTTTCTTCTAAGATTATCGCCGAAGTAACTCCGTCCAAATCAGAATCAGAAAAAAGAACAATCTTTTCATTGTTCTCCACCGCCCGTTTTATTCGATTAGAAACCTCTTTTAAGTTTTTCATATATAAAAGCGCAAAGTGTAAAGTGCAAAGCGTAAAGCCACAGTGCAAAACTATAATTTTGAATTTTGAATTTTGAATTTCGAATCAATTTTGAATGACCGAATGATTTAATTTTGAAAAAATAACAGCGTCATTGCGAGGAGTGAAACGACGAAGCAATCCCATTGAATAAGCACCAAATCCTAAACAAATCCAAAATCCAAATGTTCAAAAAATTCAAAATGATGAATTCCCGTCTTCCCACTGTCATTCCCGTCCCCGATGGGACTCGAGGATAAACTCCGGCGGGAATCTAAGCAATAATTTTCAATTATCAATTTTCAATGA
>CAZKZM010000013.1:0-17640 GCA_964557305.1 uncultured Candidatus Saccharibacteria bacterium
TAAAAATCTTTTTTCATTTTTTATTTTTAATCCGCTCCACAGCCATAAGCTCCCGCTATGCTAACTTGAATATGTTTTGTAGAAGCTTCACCTTCCGCAGAAACAGGGATGTATGTTATATAACTTGATGCGTTGCAAGCTTTTGCTGCTTTTATGATATATTCCGCATTTTCAACATCACTAAAAGAAACAGCATAAGAAAGTTTTGTTTCATAACATTTGCTTCCTCCGTAGTGTGGCGATATCCTCTTTTGTCCGTAAACCATCGTATGATCAAAACTACAATCACCTCCAAAGATAAAAGAACAAGAGTTATATGGTTCGTAAAGACGATGGTCAGTTATATATGAAATATCTCCAATCGGATTAGTTATATTCCCATCATCATCAAGTCCAATCTCTTCTTTCATTTGAATCGTGTCAAGTTCATTTCGCATACAAGCAATTTGTTGTTTTAGTTTTAGAGAGGCATCATCATACTGAGTTTGATCGGCTTCACTCGGTAAAGATATTTTAGAATCACAATCATATCCTTCAACACAGTTATCATCGTCACTCCACAATAAAGGATCAAATGACTCTGCTGGAACTATATTATAATCAAGGTTATAGCGATCAGGAACACCATACTGCTCTTTTGTGTTTCTAGAGAAAGAACAACAAAACAAGTTTCTTGGATGAGGGTTTGTCACTATGTAGTTATCTAAAGCCCCATAATTCCCTACGGCTTTTTCTCGATTTAAAGTAATCCAGATCTCGTCACTTGTTATTGATAACTCTTCTGGAGTGTAGCACTGAGAGAGTTCTGCTTTTATTCTTTCTATCTCATCATTTTCAAACTCAAAAGAACTAAAAGGAATCCATCCTGACTCTTTTCTTTCTCCTTCTCCTTTTTGTCCAATATCATCATATATTTTCAAACGATCACTTACTGTGTCTATATCAGCAACAAGATAACTTTCTCCCACTTCTGCTGTGTCAGAGCCTCCTTGAATGCTTGTGCTGGTTGTAATCACAACTCTTTGATTTATAGGAAGAGCAATCTCAATAAAAGCACTGTTAATGTCTTTTATGAGTTCAAGAATCTCGTCTTCTAACTCTTCCATTCTTTGAACAGATTTAAATATCATTCCTCTTTTTCCACTATCTATTAATCCTCCGTAAGGAGATGCTTCTTCAATGCATCCTCCAACACAATCAAAACACATACAGTAACAAAAAGCAGAGCACCACGGTAAATAACACAAACGGTAACAAGGGTTGTATATACAACTACAGTCGGGCTCACAGTTGTGAACTCCAATATCAGAAACATACTCACTTACTTTTTGAATTTCAACAAGCAACTCTTCTAATCTTTCAATTAAAATCTCTAACTTTACAATATTAACAAACGCCTTCTCTCTTGCTTTATCAAATATTTCTCCGGTATTATACTCGTAACTACAAGAAATCCTCTCCATATAATCCAACTCCCACAACCTATCAAAAAAAGCAGGATCTTCTCTTGAAAACTCACCTGAGTCAATAAGTCGTCCACCAACAACACAGTGAGCATTTAGCGGGTTTGGAGTACTTCCCGTAATCCCCATCTCTTTGTGTGTTTTTATAACCATATCCATCTCTGATTTTTCAAGCAGTGATTCTATTTTTACTTTTTCATTTTCAGTTATCGGACCCTGAACTGCACAATCATTTTTTCTTTTTTCCAACTCTTGAAACACATTTAATCTGTTTTTAAAGTCATCTCTATATGAGGACAATTGATTTTTTATATCCTGAAGATCTTCTGTTATTTCTTTGTTTATCTCTTCAATCTCTTCCATTGTTCCCCGAGGTTCTCCTGATCCATCATCACAAACATCTCCTTCACAAAAAAGCGACCGGCACCCCAACTCAGGCATTCCAGTTGGACAAGCGGGAGCACAATAACAAGTAGCGTTGTCACAAGAACACTCATCAGAGATACTTAAAAGATAATGATTAAGTCCTGATATTCCTTTTACTGTTGGATTAAAAGTTCTTTCTTTCTCAATCATCGCTTTTAACTCATCCGTTGTTTCTATCGTTTCTATTCTTAATGAAACCGGGCTAAGTTCTTCTTCTACATATGTCCCAACTGGAACTTCTTCAACAATAAGATCTCCTGTTAACTCTTCTCCAAAGTAAACATCTGATGGCTCTTCTCCCTCGTCTAATCCTAATGAAGGAAGATCTATATTCAACAAGTCGGGATTAATTGCATTTACGACTACAACAAAAGAAAGTATTATAAAAAGACCAGCAAAACCACTATAAACTCTTTTCAGAGCATCTTTTCTTTTTTCTGGGTTTGCTGGAAAAAACAAATAAACAATTCCACTATACAGAACTGTTCCCGCCACAAAAACAACTGCTACTAATATAACTAATCGGAAGAGATACTGTACAAAATCACCAACCGACGAATCTTCTTCTACAGTTGATCCCATTATTTCTGGATAATTAACTTCTGTTCCATAAGTAAAAGCCACTGCAAAAAAGCAGACAAAAAAAACAAAAGCAAGTATTAGTTTTCTCCCCTTAATCATTAATCCATTTTAACTTTTTAAAAAAACATTGTCAAAGGATTGTTTTGTGATAGAATAGTAATTGACAGTTAACATTTGACACTTAACCATTGACGCCGCTGTCATTCTCAGTTTGATTTGGAATCTAAAACATATATCAACGGTCAAATGTCAATTGTTAAATGTCAAATGTTTTTATATTTTTATGCGATACAAGGTTCCACATTATATAGAAAGAGAAGCAAAAATATTAGGACCAGCCTCTTTTTCCCAGCTTGGATATCTTGCAGTTGCTGCTTTTATTGTTTTGATTTTGTTTGTTATTTTTGGAGGAACATCTCCTTTCTTTTATGTTTTTGCTTTTTTAGTTGGAGTCGCAGGAGTTGCTTTTGCTTTTTTTCAAAAAGACGGAGAGCCACCATTGAAATATATACAAAAAGCTATTTTTTTTAGCATTTCTTACAAAAGATATCTTTGGAAACAAAAAGATTACATTGTGAAAGTTAGAAGCCCAGAAAAAAAACCAAAGCAAGTTGTTCAAGAAAAAAAACAAGAAAAAAAAGTAAAACAAGGAAGATTAAGTGATATAAACAAGTTTATAGAAACAGCTTAATACATTAAAAAGAAATGAGAGTCCAGTTATACTAATTATAATTATTATAACCAATATAACTATTATAATAAAATTCTAAATCCTGAAGAATCGAAGATTCTTTTTACGGGATTAGAAAATTAAATAATTAAGAAATTGAAAATTCATTGAAAATTGAAAATTGATAATTGAAAATTAATATTATTATGGCCACTAAAAGTACACAAGATTTTATTCCGATTAAACAGATAAGAGAAGGTGTTGTTGTTTTAAAAAGTGGAGGAATAAGAGGAGTTCTTATGGTTTCTTCTGTTAATATCGCCCTTAAATCTCCCGATGAACAACAAGCTATAATAAGTCGTTTTCAGTCATTTTTAAACTCTCTTGATTTTACTTGCCAGATAATTGTTCAATCAAGAAAAACAAACATTACTGGATATATTGAAAAAATAAAAGAGATTGAAAAAAAACAAAACAACCAACTTCTTCAACAACAAACTGCTGGATACCGACAATTTTTAGAAGATTTTATAGAAAAAGAATCAATTTACTCTAAAAGATTTTTTGTTGTGGTTCCTTATCTTCCGTCAGGAATTGATTTTTCAAAAAAGAAAAAGAAAGAAGAAGAAATAACTGAAGACAGTTTTCGTCGTGGGAAAAGACAACTCTACCAAAGAATGGAGTTTGTCGCCTTGGGATTAAAAAGATGTGGCCTCCAGTCAATTCCTTTAACAACAGTTGAGATCATTGAACTGTTCTGGTCCGTTTTCCACTCAAAAAGTGCCGAAAAAGGATACTATCCAGAGTTCCCAGAAGAACTGACAAGATAAACTCAATAGTAATTTTGAATTTCAAATTTTGAATTTCGAATGAATGATTTAATGAATTAATTTTTAATTTTAAAACATTCTTTTTAAAATTCAGTCATTCAAAATTGATTCAAAATTCAAAATTTAAAATTCAAAATTATATTATATATTATGTCTTTATTAGATGATTTAAAAAAATTAGTGGGGAAAAAGTCAGAAGAAGAAGATGATGGAGTTTTAAGAGTTGTTGACATTATTGCTCCTTCTTCTATTGACGAAAAACAAGGACACTTACGTTTAGGGGAAAGATATTCTCGTTCTTTCTTTATTTTTTCTTATCCCCGTTATCTTAATGCTGGTTGGTTGTCTTCTATTATTAATCTTAATGTTCAGTTAGATATCTCTTTTTTTATAACCCCTTCAAATAGTGCTGATGTTTTAAAAAAGTTAAGAAAGCAGATTACTGCTACACAAGCAGAAATAATGGATAAAAGAGAAAAGGGGAATGTGAGAGACCCTATTCTGGAAACTGCTTACGGTGATATGGAAGAACTCCGAGATCGCTTACAGATGGCCGAAGAGAAGATGTTCCAGTTAGGTCTTTATATAACTGTTTTTGGGGACTCAGAAAAAGAAACAGAAGATATTGAAAATACACTACGGTCAATTCTTGAATCAAGCTCTGTTTATGTAAGACCTACTCTTTTTAAACAATCTGCTGGCTTTATAAGCACTTCTCCTTTCGGAGTAGATTCTGTTCTTGCTTCAACTCCAATGAATACTGAACCTCTTTCTAGTATCTTTCCTTTTGTTTCCTTTGATCTTACTTCTAACGATGGAATCTTATACGGAATAAATGTTAGTAATCGCTCTCTTGTTATTTTTGATAGATTTTCTTTGGAAAATGCAAATTCTGTTGTTTTTGGTGTTTCAGGAGGAGGAAAATCTTACTTGGTAAAACTAGAAGCGCTTCGCTCTTTAATGAGTGGGATAGATGTTATTATTATTGATCCTGACAACGAGTATAAAACTCTTGCTGAGGCAGCTGGTGGTTCTTTCTTTAACATCTCTCTTGGCTCTGATAATCATATCAATCCGTTTGATATTCCAATTCCCGTAGAGGGGGAAACTCCTGCTGAGGTTATAAGAAGAAACACAATCGGACTTGTTGGTCTTCTTCGTATTATGTTGGGAGGACTCTCTCCAGAAGAGGATTCTATTATAGATCAGGCGATCACCGAAACATATGCCGCAAAAGACATAACCCCTGAGAGTGATCCTTCTACTTGGGAAAAAAATGTTCCGATCTTTTCTGATTTAGAACAAGTTTTAGATTCAATGGAAGGAACAAGAAACCTTGTTCTTCGTTTAGGAAGATTTACGCAAGGAACATACTCTGAGTTTTTCAATCAGTATACTAATGTTTCAATGGACAACAATATAACTGTTTTCGGAATAAGAGATCTTGAAGACGAAATGAGGCCGATCGCAATGTTTATCATCTCTCGTTATATATGGAAAACAATAACTTCTTCTGTTAAAAAAAGATTGTTTATTGTTGATGAGGCGTGGGTGATGATGAAGCACGAAGACGGAGCATCTTTTCTTTTTGGATTAGTTAAAAGAGCAAGAAAATACTGGCTGGGGGTAGCAACAATAACTCAAGATGTTTCTGATTTTATGTCATCAAATTATGGAAAACCGATCGTTAACAACTCTGCATTAAAAATACTTCTTAAGCAGTCCCCCGCAGCTATAGATACTGTTCAAGAAATATTCAACTTAACAGGAGAAGAAAAAAATACTCTTTTAGAAGGAGAAGTTGGAGAAGGAATATTTTTTGCCGGACAGAAGCATGTGGTAATAAAAATAACCGCATCTTATGCAGAAGACCAGATAATAACATCTTCTCCTGAAGAACTTGAAAAAATAAAACGAGCAAAAGCAGGATTTTAATAAGAACAAAAAAAGCACACAGGATTTTCCTGTGTGCTTTTTTATTTTTTATTTTTACTGTTTTTGAGTTTTAGTTTTTGCGAGATAAAACTGAATAACAGAAAAAATAACTGTTATTATCCAGTATAATCCAACCGCCGAAGGAATGGTAAGAAGAATTATAAAAGTAAACACGGGCAAAAAGTAAAGCATTTGTTTTTGTATCATTTTTGCTGTATCAGATTTTTCTTGTTTTTTTTCTGGGGACTGAGTGCTTATCTTCATCTGATAGTACTGTCCACCTGCCGCTAAAACCGCTAAAAAAGAGTTTGGAGAAGAAAGATCAATAACATTCAAGAAGGTGGTATCTATTGTCGCTGGACTGCTAATAAAACTATAAAGCTGACTCATCTCTTCTTCTCCAACCCCCTTTCTGAATATCTGAAAAAGTGAAATTAAAATCGGAAGCTGAATAATCAAAACTAGTATCCCTGAAAAAGGATTTATATTCTTTTCTTTATATATCTCAAGAATTTTTTTTGCTTGAACTTCTTTGTCATCTTTATATTTTTTTTGTATTTTTTTTACTTCCGGCTGAATCTCATTCATCTCTTTCTGTGACTTCATCGCTTTGAGCCCCAAAGGAAAAAGAAGAAGTTTTATTATTACTGTTAATAAAATAACAGCAACCCCTAAATCAGCATAAGGAACAGTATTATAAATAAAAACTAACAAGTTAAATAAAGGTTGGTAAATTGTTGTATAGAAAAAACTAATCATTTTTTTATTTTATTAATTTTGCTTTTTTTAAAATCACTTCCACTTCTTCTTTTATTTTTTGCTTTTCCTCTCTGTTAATTCTTTTTTTTGTAATAAAGATAAGATCAACATCTTTCTCAAAACAAACAAAAAGTTCTTTAAAAACTTCTCTCACTAATCTTTTTGTTTTATTTCTATTAACTGCTTTCTTTTCTACTTTTTTAGGAACAACAAAGGCCAACCGAGAGAGATTAAAATTGTTCTCTTTTATTTTTACAAAAAAAAAGAGCCAAAAAAGGTTTTTCCTTTCTTGAAAACATCCTCAAACTCTTTTCTTTTTCGTAATCTATTTTTTTGAGGAAACATAAGAATAAAACATCTTATTTGTTATGCTGAGATCTTTTTTCTTCCCTTTTTTATTCTTCTTTTTAAAACACCACACCCTCCTTTAGTTCTTTTTCTAACTAAAAACCCGTGTGTTTTTTTTCTTTTTCTTTTCTTGAGAGTTATAGAAAACATAAATTTTTTTAAATTAATACTGAAATTCTACTATATGTTGCAAAATAAGTCAATTTTTATCTCTTTTCAACAAATTATCCACAACTTTTTACCATTTTGATAGTTTTCCACAATTAATTATAATATGATATAGTGATTTAAGATAATTATTATTTTAAAAATGTTTACAGAAAAAGAAAATCTTTGGAAATCTGTTCTTGCTGAAATTCAGCTTGATGTTTCTGATGCAAGTTTCAACACTTGGTTTAAAAATACAAATATTTTTGAAATAAAAAAAGATGAAGTTGTCGTTTCTGTTCCAAGCACTTTTGTTAGAGATTGGATTGAAAGCCGATATCATAAAAAAATATTAAAAACCGTCAAAGAAATAAATAAAAATATTAAAAAAATAAACTATGTTGTAAATCCTACTCCTCTTTCTTTTAACTCTTCTAATAACTATTCTGAAAACAAAAACAAGGATGAAAAAAGTGAAAATCAGATGAGATTTTTAGAAGTGACGATTGACAACAAAACCGGATTAAACTCTAAATATAACTTTAATAACTTTGTTGTCGGCCCTTTTAATGAACTTGCTCACGCTGCTGGCTCTGCAGTTTCTGAAAACCCTGGATCTTTATATAATCCTTTTTTTATTTACAGCAAGACCGGATTAGGGAAAACTCACCTCATCCAAGCAATTGGAAATAAAATAAAAGATGATTTTAAAGAAAAAAAAGTTCTTTACATTCAAGCACAAAAATTTATATCTGAAATAATTTCTTCTATTAGAGGGAATAAGATGGAAGAGTTTAAGTATAAATATAAAGATATTGATGTTTTAATTATTGATGATATCCAGTTTCTTTCCAATAAAGAAAAAACACAAGAAGAATTTTTTCACACCTTTAATGATCTTTACGAAAAAAACAAACAAATTATTCTTTCTTCTGATCGCCCACCAAGATCTATTAGTTCTTTAGCGGACAGATTAAGATCCCGTTTTGAAGGAGGAATGATTGTTGATATAAGTAATCCTGACACCGAAACGAGGGCTGCTATTTTAAAAACAAAAGCTGAAGAGAAAGATTTTTACATCTCTGATGAGGTTTGTTATTATATTGCTGATAATATACAACGAAGCATAAGAGAGTTAGAGGGGGTTTTAAATAAACTAATAATAAAACAACAAACAACAAAAATCCCAATAGATTTAAAAGCAGCAAAAGCTGTTTTAGACAGTGTGAATCAGATTTCTGCTTCTAATTTTTCTTTTGATAAAATATTAAAAGCAGTTACTATTTTTTATGATACGAACGAAAAAGATATAATGGGTTCTTCTCGAAAAAAAGAAATTGCAAAATCAAGACAAATTATAATTTATCTTTTAAGAAAAGAGTTAAAATACTCTTATCCTTATATTGGTAAAAAAATTGGAGGAAAAGACCACACAACAGTAATATATTCTTGTTCTAAAATAGAAAAAGAAATAATAAAAAATAATGAAATAAAAGAAGAAATAGCACACATAAGAGAAAGTTTATTTTCTATGTAAAAAAAATAATAAACTGTTAAAAGGTTGTGGAAAAAAAGTTAAAAAAATATTAAAAATTCAGTTAATTTTTTTTCTTGAAACTTTTCAACACTTTTTACTTGTTTTTTACATATAAAAAATCCCTTTATATAAAAGGATTTACGAGTTATCAAGAGGACTAATAACTACAAGTTAATAAATTAATTATTTAATATTATGATTATAAAATTATTACAAAATAAATTAAAAGAAGGATTAAATATTATAGGAAGAGCATCTTCAAAATCAGTATCTCTTCCTGTTTTAAAAAATATACTAATAAAAACAGAAGACGATTTTATTAATTTTTCAGCAACAGATTTAGATATAGCAATCAAATATTGGACACTTGGAAAAATAGAAGAACAAGGTGATGTTGTTATTCCTTACAACTCTTTTTCTTCGTTTATTAATCTTCTTCCAAATAAAAAAATAACATTAAAAACAGAAAATAGTAATATTTTATTAGATTGTGATGATTATAAAACTCAAATAAACGGAGTAGAAGTAGAAGAGTTTCCAATTATCCCTAAAACAGAAGAAAAACAAAAAATAACAATAAATAGCAGTGTTTTATGTGAGGGATTGATGCAAATTATAGATATTCCATCAATGTCTAAAGTTAAACCAGAAATATCAGGTGTTCTTTTTTCTTTAAAAGATAAAAATATATACTTAGTAGCAACTGACAGTTATCGTTTAGCTGAGAAAAAAATAAAAATACAAGAAAAAATAGATGACTTTTCTGTTATTATTCCTCAAAGGACAGCAAGAGAAGTTGTTAATATTTTCAAGGAAGTGAATAAAGAGATAGAAATTATTTTTGGGGAAAATCAGATTCTTTTCAAGTTAAAAATGGATGAGTTTGATCACTCTCATATTGAGATTACATCAAAAATAATAGAAGGAAACTACCCAGATTACGAAAGTATAATTCCGAAAGAGTTAAAAACGAAAATAACACTAAATAAAGATGAATTTTTAAATAAAATAAAAGCTTCAAGTATTTTTACAAGTAAAATAAATGAAGTTATCTTAGGGGTGAATCCTAACAAACAAGAAATCGTTATAAAAAGCAGTAATAATGAGTTGGGTAATTACGAAACAAGATTATCAGGAAAAACAGAAGGAGATAATGTTAATGTTTCTTTTAATTATAAGTTTATATTAGATGGACTTTCCAATATAAAAGATTCAGAAGTTGTTTTTGAAATAAATAATGAGAGTAGCCCAGGGGTATTAAAACCAGCTAATAGTAATGATTTTCTTTATATCGTAATGCCGATAAAAAATTAATATTTAACTACTAATTATTTTAATCTTCTAGTAAATAATCAAACACTTCTCTCCAGATTGGAGTAGCAACAACAACCCCGGAAGCATTTACCATTGAAGAGTTGTTATTATTTCCAACCCACACTCCAACAATAAAATCATCATTATATCCAACACACCAAGCGTCTCTAAAGTTTTGAGTACTTCCTGTTTTTACAGCAACATCATATCCTTCAATATAAAGAGGTGAGTTTTGACCAAAAACAGGAGCTCTTGCGTCGTTATCTGAAAGGATGTCAGTTATTTCTTCTGCGGTTGATTGTTTTATAACTCTTTTTTGTGAAGGGTTACTATTCTCTTCTATAATATTTCCATCTTTATCAGTTATTTTTAAAACAGAAGAAAGATTATTTTTATAACCATCATTTGCAAATATTCCATAAGCAAGAGCAATCTCTATTAACTTAACATCTCCCCCTCCCAATACTAAAGGAAGGCCATAAAATTCATAAGATTGAGAAAGATTAATTCCAAAATCGCGGACTTTTTCTACGGTGTATTTCAATCCAGCAAAATCTTTTAAAACTTTCACTGCTGGAATATTTAATGATTGAGCGAGAGCTTCTCTTAATGTTACTTCTCCTCTAAATCTTCCATCATAATTTTGAGGGATATAAGGATTTAATGGAGTTCCAAAGTTTGTTTCTTCATCTACAACAACTGTTTCTCCACTGTACCCGTTTTCAAAAGCGATAGCATAAACAAATGGTTTAAATGAAGATCCAGGTTGTCTTTCTTTTTTTGTCACATCAGTAAAAGGATCAAACTTACAATCTAAACCAGGAGTGCATCCTTCAGGTAAGGAACTTCCAAAATAATCAGCAGACCCAACTAATGCAAGAACCTCTCCATTATTGGGATCTATTACAACAACAGCGGCGTTATAAGCATTATACTTGTAGTTTTCTTGAACTTTTTCTTTAACTATTTTTTCTACTTCTTTTTGGATATTATAATCTATTGTGGTATATATTTTTAAACCTTTTTCTTTTATAAAATCTTCTCCATACTTTTCTTCTAAAGAGTTTTTTACGCTAAAAACAAAATGAGGAGCTTTTATGTATTCAGGAGATTTATAAAAAACAACTTCTTCTTTTTTTGCTTCTTCGGCTTTATTTTTTGTAATAAAACCTTCTTCGCTCATTGAGTCAAGAAGACGATCTTTTCTTGATAAAAGAATGTCAATATTTTCTCCAAACGGAGAAAAGTAACTAGGAGCAGGAAGAAGAGAAACAAGAACTGCTGATTCCGGCAAAGAAAGCTCTTTTGCTGACTTGTTAAAATAAACATTAGCTGCTGATTCTATACCATAAATATTGGAACCGAAAGGGACTTGATTGAGATAAAATTCTAATATTTCATTTTTTGAATATCTTCTTTCAAGCTCTAAAGTCAAAACAATTTCTCTTATCTTTCTTATTATTTTTTTTTCTGTAGTTAAAAAAGCAGAACGAACAAATTGTTGTGATATTGTTGATCCTCCAGCCACAGTTCTTCCCTCTTGAAAGTTTAAAACAAAAGAACGAGCAATTCCCTTAAAATCAATCCCAAAATGACTATAAAAACTACGATCTTCAGCAGTTAAAAGAGCGTTGATAAAGTGATTAGGAACATCATTTATTGATATAATCTCTCTTACCTCTTCTCCATAAATAGTATATAGTTTATTTTCTCCGCTTCGGTCGTAGATTTCAGTTTGTCTAACAACGGGATACTCAGTATATTTTTCTGGACGAGGAAGATCTTTTGCAAAGTAAATAAAAACTGAAATAGAAAAAAGAACTCCTATCAAGAAAAGGATGATAATAATGTAAGCAAGTTTAGTGATTATTTTCATAAACAAGAATTGTGTTTAATTAAACCACAAATAGCAATTCCAAGAGCATCAGCGGCATCATCTGGGTGTGGTATTTTTTCTAAATTAAGTAGTGTTTTTACCATCTCTTGAACTTGTCTTTTGTCGGCTTTTCCGTAATTAGTAATATTTATTTTAACTTCAAGGGGAGTGAACTCATAAATAGGAAGTTTCTTTTTTTCAGCAGTTAAAAGAGCAACCCCCCTTGCTTGACTAACAGAAATAACAGTTTTTGCATTTTTAAAAAAATAAATATTTTCTATAGCAAAAATGTCAGGTGAATTTTCTTTAATTATTTTCTTTAATTTTTTATTTAAAAGATTAAGACGAACTGAATCAGAAAAATTTTTATCAGTTTCAATAACTCCGTAATCAATGCATTCAAAAAAATTATCTTTAACTGAAACAACCCCATATCCAGTAGTAGCCGTCCCAGGATCTATGCCTATTGCAATCATTTTTTATATTATTTTTTTAATTTCAAATTTTAAATTTTCTTTTGGATTCCCGCCTCCGCGGGAATGACATTTGAACCTTGAAATAAAATTAGGGCTTGAAAGTGACAGTAATATTACTCTTTCGCGTTTGTGTAAATATCTTCTATATCTTCGTTTTCTTCAAGTTCTTCTATTATTTTTTTATACTCTTTCTTTTTTGTTTCTATAACAGAAATGGGCTTCCATCCGATTTTTATATAACTGGCTTGTATGTTTTTATCAGATATAAATGATTTTATATCCTCAATCCCATCAAGAGAAGTGTAAAGAGTAATAACTGAATCATCCTCTTTAAGATCTTCTCCTTTGAAATCTAATGACTCTAAAAAAAAGTTTTCAATATCAGGAACTTGTTCTTTTTCTACTTCCACAACCCCTTTTTGTTCAAACAACCACTTAACAGAACCAGGAGTAGCAACTTTTCCGTTGTATCTTTTTAGTACTTCTTTTACTTCGCCAATTGTTCGGTTTTTATTATTACTGCTTCCTTCAATAATAATTGCAATATTTTCAGGAGCATAAACTTCAATAGAAAAAAACTCTAAACCCTCTCCATCGCTTTCTCCAGAACCACGACTAATGGCTCTTTCTATTTTTTCTTTTGGCATATCCATCTTTCTCGCTTTCTCCATAATAGTACGGAGGTTTGTGTTTGAATCAGGATCTTTTCCGTTTTCTCTAACGGAAGCGATTATCATTTTTGATATCTTAGAAAAAACAGACGCCCTTCTTTTGTCTTCTGCTTCTTTTTTTCTTTTTATATTTTTAAAGTGACTGTGTCCGGACATTTTAAATATTTATTATTATTTTTCTTATATATAAAAACAAAAATGATAAAACAACAGAAACAAGAAATCCAAAAAAGAACGGATGATTTTTTTTAACTTCTTGTTTTTCTGTTTCTACTTCTTTTATATCATTTAAAGATAAAGGAGGAGGGTATAAATAAAACTCGCCAACATCATCTTTTCTTTTTATTTTTTGATTTTTTTGAGGATTTTCAATCACGACTTTATCACAGTAAGAGTTTTCACTTTCTCCCCAACAAACAGCATCAATCAATATATCATTATTATCAAAAAGAGCAATACTGTTATTATTAGCTATTGTTTGTGTTGAGTAAACATCAGCTTCTACTTCTTCTGGAAAAGAACTGTTTTGTGAGCTTGCCCAGATAAAAAAATCATTTTCTTTAATATAACTTTCAGCAGGAAAAACTCTTAAAGAGTAATCTCTCCCAGTTGAAGTTTTCTTCCGAAGACGATAACCACTAATATCAACAACCTCATCTGATGGATTATATATTTTGATATAACAATCACTCGGACTATCTCCCGCCACTTGGACTTCAGTAATAACCAAACCATAAGACAACAAAGGAACAAAAAGCAGTGATAAAATAAAAAATAATAAAAACTGATACTTGAGTTTTAACATCTGATAAATAATTTTGAATTTTGAATTTCAAATTTTGAATCAATTTTAAATTTCTGAATGTTTAAATTTTAAAACAATAGTACCTTCGTCATTGCGAGGAGTGAAACGACGTGGCAATCTTATGGGATTGTTTCGGGCTTCGCCCTCGCAATGATGGGTAAATGTTTCAAAATTAAAAAATTAAATCATTAGAAATTGATTTGAAATTCAAAATTCAAAATTCAAAATTACTATTGGGATTCCCGCTTTTGCGGGAATGACAAAGAGAAATACTCTCTTCCTCTCTCCGTCACTACCCTTCCTTGTTTTGTTCTTTTTATGAATCCGATCTGCATCAGGTATGGTTCGTGGATTTCTGCGATTGTTTCTTCTTCTTCTCCTGATGCCATCGCGATAGAAGTTATTCCTGCTGGACCGCCATTAAAAGATTTTATCAGAACTTCAAGAATTTTCTTATCTCCAGAATCAAGACCAATCTCGTCAATATCAAGAAAAGAAAGAGCGCTCCTTGCGTCTTCTTCTGTCACAAAATTTTTATTTTTTGACTGAGCAAAATCTCTTACTCTTTTTAAAAGACGGTTTGCAACCCGAGGGTTAAATCTTGAACAGGCAGCAATTCTTTTCAAAGCATCTTTTTCTATCTCTATATTTAAAAGTTTAGCAGATCTTGCTACTATTTGTTCTACTTCTTCTGTTTTATAGTTATCAATCCGAAAAGTGGCACCAAATCTACTTCTAAAAGGAGAAGATAAAAGAGCTAACTTTGTTGTTGCCCCAACAAGAGTGAACGGAGGAATTTTAATATCCATTGTTCTTGCCATCGGACCTTTTCCAATAATAATATTTAGCTTGAAATCTTCCATAACCGGATATATAACTTCTTCACAAACGCTGTTCATTCGGTGGATTTCGTCAATAAAAAGAACATCTCCCTTTTTTAAGTTAGTAAGAATTGCTGCCAAATCACCACTTCTTTTGATTGAAGGTCCGGCAACTGTTCGCATACTGCTTCCCATCTCTTTTGATATTAAAAAAGAAAGGGTAGTTTTTCCTAATCCTGACCCTCCGTAAAACAAAATGTGCTCAATACAAGAATCTTTTCTTTTTTTTGCGGCGTCTATTATTATACTAATGTTCTTTTTTATATTTGACTGTCCAATATAATCTTTAAAGTTTTGTGGTCTTAAAGTAAAGTCAAGATTTTCATCTTCTTGTGTTGAGATCGGAGAAACTGTTCTTTTTTTTGTGTTCATATTTTTTATAATTTATGAAATTCTATCAACCTCATCAATTGTTGTTTTCTGTTCAGCTGCCTTAATTAAAGCATCTTGACGGATAGTTATCATTCCTCTTTCAACTGCTTTTTTTCTCAGTTCAGCGGTTGATTGGTAGTGAAAAAGAAAATCTTCCATCTCACTATCAATAACAAATGTTTCAAAAACACCCAGCCGTCCTTTGTATCCCGTGAAATCACATCCCCGACAACCGACCGCTGTAGGAATTTTTAACTCAGAAGGCAAAGAAAAGATATTTTTATCAACACCACTAAGTTCTTCTTTTATTTTTCTTAAAGTTTCTTCGTTGGGCTTTTCAAGTTTTGCGCACAAAGGACAAACCTTTCTCACTAATCTTTGTGCAATTATCATATTTATAGCAGGAGCAATATTAGAAACTTGTTCTCCAAGAGAAACAAGTCGTGATACTGTTCCAGGAGCGTCGTTTGTGTGTAGAGTTGAAAAAACAAGATGTCCAGTTAAAGCGGCTTGTGTTGCAATTTGGGTTGTTTCTAAATCTCTAACTTCTCCAACAAGAATAACATCTGGATCTTGTCTCATAATTGCTTTTAATCCGGTTGCAAAATCGTATCCCTTATCTTTTCTTGTTTCGGTTTGTGATACCCCATCAAGATGATACTCTATCGGTTCTTCTATCGTTATTATTTTTAAATCAGGATTGTTTATTGTTTTTAAAAAAGCATAAAGAGTGGTTGTTTTACCACTACCAGTTGGCCCCGTGACAATAATCATTCCGTTTGGTTTTTTTATCTGTTCTTTGAAAAGATCAAGAAGGTCTTTTCTAAGACCAAGTTCTTCAAGAGTTATCAGTTTTCTGGGATCAAGAATTCTTAAAACAACTGTTTCTCCATACTCAGAAGGAAGGGTTGACATTCTTATCTCTACCTCTAATGGCCCTTCTTCAAAAGGAAATATTACTGTAAATCTTCCGTCTTGAGGACGATCTTTAACATTTAACTTCACACTTGAAACAAGCTTTATCCGAGACACCATCTTGTCAGCAATTTTTCTTTCTATAAGAAGAACATCTCTCAAAATTCCATCAATTCTTACTCTTAGTTTTAATCCATCTTCCTCTGCTTCTAAATGAATATCAGATGAGTTAGCAAAAAGAGCGCCAAGAAAGAGAAGTTCCAACAAAATAGAGGTATCTTTGTTGATGTATTCTTTTAATTTTCTTTCAAAATCAGCAGTATTATTTATTTTATTAGAAGAAATATCCTTGATTAACTTCAAGGGAACATTAACTTCTCCTCTTACAGTTGATTTGCTTATCATACTCTTTATTTATATACTAAATAAGGCATTTAGTCAAACAAAAAAACCAAAAACCAAAAAAGTACACAAATAGAAGCGATCGCTTCTATTTGTGTACTTTTTTTACCCCCATTTTTACACCCCTGGGGTGTAAAAATGGGGGTGTAAAAATAAATTCTGGTGGGAATTTAGTATAACAGTTATAATAGCTATAAAAGAGATAATTATTATAATAAAAACACAAAACACAAAGAACAAATTACAAATAAAACACAAAACACAAAACACTAAATTCAAAATACTAAACCTGTCCCGTGAAGAATCGAAGATTCTTTTTATGGGATTCAAAATTCAAAACAGCAATACCACTTGTCATTCCCGCCCCGCACCATTCGGAGCAGGGTTATACTCCAGCGGGAATCCAGTTTGTGACTTGTGCTTTGTGTTTTGTGTTTTTATCCATGGGATTCTTCGGCTAAACGCCTCAGAATGACAATAATATTCTCATTGAAAATTAATTTCTTTTATATATAATAAAGGGATGATAAAAAAGGAAGTAGTAACAACTTCTCCAGAAGAGACAAAGAAAATAGGGTTTTTGATAGGAAAAAAAGCATTAAAACACCAGAAGATGTTTTTTTTATCTTTGAGTGGTGATTTAGGAGGAGGAAAAACAACATTTACGCAAGGATTTGGAAAAGGATTAGGAGTTAAAGACAACATAACAAGTCCAACTTTTCTTGTTTTTAAAAAATATGAAACGAAAAATGATAAGATTTTTTATCACTTTGATGCTTACAGAATAAAAGAAAAAGATCTTTCAGTTTTGGGATTTCAAGAAATTATAAACAATAAAAAAAACATAATAGTTGTTGAGTGGGGTGAAAATATAAAAAAAATGCTTCCTGAAAAATCATTAGAAATACATTTTGAATTCAAAGATAAAAACACAAGAAAGTTGATAATACAAGGCGATAGTGATATAATCAAGAATTGACATTTGACATTTAGTTGTTATTCCCATAAATTTTGTCTTTATGAAGAAGGAGAGAGGGAATATTAAAAAAATTTTAAATTTCAAATTTTAAATTTCAATTCAATTTCAAATGACTCAATTTCAAATTTTAAAACATCTTTCTTTCTCGTCATTGCGAGCGGAACGAAGTGGAGCGTGGCAATCTCATGGGATTGCTTCGTCGCTCCCCTCCTCGCAATGACGGTGAAGTTGGGTTTTAAAATTTAGTCATTT
>CAZKZM010000014.1:0-2884 GCA_964557305.1 uncultured Candidatus Saccharibacteria bacterium
ATAATATGCGAAAGTGCAGAAGAGATATAATAAAAAGTCAAAACTGTAATTGACAATTGACCTTTGACATGTGACTTTTGAATGTCATTCCCGCGAAGGCGGGAATCCAGTATAGCAGTTATAGTAGTTATGAAAGATATAACTATTATAATAAATCCTAAATTCTAATATCTAAATCCTAAACAAATCCAAAATCCCAATGACAAAAATCCAAAACTGACACTTGACATTTGACTGTCATTCTGGGCGAAGCGAAGAATCCCTTGATTGAGTCACCGATGAGATTCTTCGGCTAAACGCCTCAGAATGACAAGTGATTTTTCAAAATTAAAAACGATAGATTCCCGCTTTCGCGGGAATGACAATAATTGATAATTGAAAATTGAAAATTATTTATAGTTTTAAGCTTTGCACTGTGGTTTTGCACTTTGCGTTTTGCGCTTTGCACTTATATTCTCATAAGAAGTTGAAAACTAAACTGTTTAGTACTAAAATATAATCATTAAAATAACTAAAAAATAATATGGCAGAAAATAATATTGAAAAAATAAGACACTCTCTGGCTCACATCCTTGCTGGTGTCGTGAAAGAGATGTATCCAGAAGCAAAAATTGGAGTTGGACCAGCTGTTGATAACGGTTTTTATTATGATTTTGATAATATAAACATCAGCGAAACTGATCTTCCAAAGATTGAGAAGAAGATGAAAGAGTTTATCAAAAAACAAGTTTCTTTTGAAAAAAGCGTTGTCTCTAAAAAACAAGCAGAAGAAGTTTTCAAAAACGAACCATACAAGTTAGAACTTCTTGATGATATTGAAGAAAAAGAAGTTTCTATATATAAAAGTGGAGATTTTACTGATTTGTGTTCTGGTCCTCATATTGAAAACACAAAAGAGATAGATCCTGATGGATTTAAGCTTGACCGAACAGCGGGTGCTTACTTTAAGGGTTCAGAAGAAAACAAGATGCTTCAAAGAATATACGGATTAGCTTTCCAATCAAAAAAAGAACTTGACGACTATATCGCAAAAAGAGAAGAAGCTGAAAAAAGAGACCACCGAAAGATAGGAAAAAAGTTAGAACTGTTTATGTTTGATGACGAGGTTGGACAAGGTCTTCCTCTTTATCTTCCAAACGGAGGAATGCTTCGTTATCAGTTAATGAACTTTGCAATGGAAACCTACTTTGCTCACGGATATGAAGTTGTTTCAACTCCACACATCGCTCGCGAAGACCTTTGGAAAAGATCAGGTCATCTCAAGTTTTATGCAGAAGATATGTACGGTCCAATATCTGTTGATGAAAAAAACTATCGCTTGAAGCCGATGAACTGCCCTTTTCATGTTAAGATGTACAATTCAAAAATAAGAAGTTACCGTGAACTTCCTTTGAGATGGGCCGAGATGGGAACTGTTTACCGCTATGAAAAGTCAGGAGAACTGCACGGACTGACAAGACCAAGAGGATTTACTCAAGATGATGCCCATATTATTTGTACTGAAGACCAACTTTTTCAAGAAGTTGTAAGCGCATTAGAGTTAGTTCAGTACATATACAAAACGCTAGGAATGGAAGATCTCAAGTTTAAACTCTCTGTTAGAGATCCTAAAAACATAGACAAGTACTTTGGAGAAAACAAAGATTGGGAGAAAGCGGAAAAATCACTTGAAGAAGCGATTAACAAAGCTTCTTCGTCTGGATATGAAGTTGATGAAGGAGGAGCTGTTTTCTATGCTCCAAAAATTGACATTGATGCCGTAGATGCTGTTGGAAGAAGTTGGCAGTTATCAACAATTCAAGTTGACTTCAATCTTCCTTACCGCTTTGATATGAAGTATATTGACGAAAAAGGAGAAGAAAAAACTCCATTTATGATTCACCGTGCACTCCTTGGTTCTTTAGAAAGATTCTTGGGAGTTTATATAGAGCACACTGAAGGTAACTTCCCTGTATGGCTTTCTCCAAAGCAAGTACTTGTTATCCCTGTTTCTGAAAAGTTTACTGATTATGCAGAAAAAGTTGCCTCTACTCTTAAAAAACAAAAAATAAGAGTTTCTGTTAGTAGCGAAAATGAAACTCTTGGAAAAAAGATAAGAAACGGAGAAGTTCAAAAAGTTCCCTATCTTCTTGTTGTTGGAGAAAGAGAAGAAAAAGAAAACACCGTTAGCGTGAGATATCGTGGAAAAGACGAAGGAGTTGTTGTCGTTGATGATTTTGTTAAAAAAATTAAAAAAGAATCAACAATATAATGGCAAAAATATCGCCTTTAACTCAAAAACTAATAAAGGATCTTTCCCGAGAAAAAAAATCTTCCAAAAAGAAGAGTGATTATTTTGTTAGAATAGAAAGAGAACCTAAAAGTAAAATATTTCTCAACAAACTGCTTGAAAAACAAAATAACGGAGAAAGAAGAGCAATGAGGAGAAGAGTAATCTCAAGTTTTTTAAAAAAAATGCTGTCTGATGAAAACTTTTTGAAGGCAAATCAGAAAACAAGTGCTCGCTTTCTTTTATCAAAGTTAATAAGTTGTGGTTACTTCTCTAAAAATAAAATCAAAAATTCAAAGTTTGAAAAAATTGGCATTATTTTAGAAAAGTACTGTTATCTCTTCAAAAATGCTCCTAATAAAACAAACAGTTTTAAAAGATGGATTGCGAGCATTGCTTCTTGTGAGATAGAAGAAGTTTTATGGCCAGAAAAACAAGAAAAAACACTTACTTTATATATGACCCGTTCTTTAATAGAATCATCCATCATTGATACTAAATCAGAACAGATAAACACCAACTTTTTATTTCAAATATCTTCAAAAAAAGCGCTTTTCCAGGGAGTAGATTTCTCTGTTTTTAGTTACTACTTCATAAAAAACAAGTATCTTTTTT
>CAZKZM010000015.1:0-4608 GCA_964557305.1 uncultured Candidatus Saccharibacteria bacterium
AGGTTTAAAAACCTGTCCCGTGAAGAATCAAAGATTCTTTTTACGGGATTTAGTCATTTTTTCATTTGGTCATTCAATTGAAATTTGAAATTTGAAATTTGAAATTTTCAGCACAGAGTGCTGATTGTGGGCGTGCCAGGACTTGAACCTGGGACCTCGTCATTATCAGTGACGCGCTCTAGCCAGCTGAGCTACACGCCCCGTCACAAGTCACGACATAAATGATAGCAGATTTTAATTTTTTTTCAACCACTCGCATTAAATTACAAATTCAAAATCCTAAATCCTAAATAAATCCAAAATTACAATGTCTAAAATTCAAAACTATAATTGACAATTGACCTTTAACATGTGACTTTTGACCGTCATTCCCGTACCTCGCCTGTCATTCCCGCCCTGCACCATTCGGAGCAGAGTTAAAACTCCGGCGGGAATCCAGTTGTTGCTTTAAATAAAAAAAACGGACAGATGTCCGTTTTTTTGTCAGTTTCTTAAAGTTGCTTCAAGCAAATTTTGTTTTGTTGTCTTCTTTTGTAAAGCACTCAGACAACTTGGGTGCTCTAAGGTTAAGATTCGAATTCCAAACCTTAACCTTAGTCGACCACTGGAATAATTAATTATTCCACGGGCAGCTTCCGCTACCCGTGCCTTGTTACAACTTCGTCCCTCTCACTGATTCTACCGTTGGCCCTCAATTTATCTTGAGAGATTTCGGGTATCCCCAGCTTGCTTGACGTGATGGGCAGTGAGTACAAGACTCAGGGAAGTATTCATCGCTACGTGATGATTAGCGATTACTAGCGATTCCGACTTCATGAGGTCGAGTTGCAGACCTCAATCCGAACTTGGATCGGTTTTAAAGATTAGCTCCGGCTTACGCCTTCGCGACCCGTTGTACCGACCATTGTATCATGTGTGCAGCCCAGAGTGTAAGGGTCATGCTGATTTGGCGTCATCCCCACCTTCCTCCCAGTTGTCCCGGGCAGTCTCTTATGACATATAAAACATAAGATAGGGGTCGCGTATGTTACCGCATTTAAGCGTGCACCTCACGGCACATACTGACGACAACCATGCAACACCTGTTTACTTGTCCCGAAGGAGGTTCTAGCTTTCACTAAAATTTCAAGTAAATGTCAATCCCTGGTAAGGTTTCTCGCGTAGTATCGAATTAAGCCACATGATCCACCGCTTTTGTGAGTCCCCGTCTATTCCTTTGAGTTTTAGCCTTGCGACCGTACTTCCCAGGCGGGACACTTAACGCGTTAGCTTCGCCACTTAAAGGGTCGACACTTCAAGTAGCTAGTGTCCATCGTTTACAGCATGGAATACCAAGGTATCTAATCTTGTTCTCTCCCCATGCCTTCGTTCCTCAGCGTCAGGGCCGCCCCAGTTGGCTGCCTTCGCTTTTGGTGTTCCGGTCAATATCAACGGATTCCACCCCTACATTGACCGTTCCGCCAACCTCTAACGCCCTCTAGTCTGCCAGTATTTTCCGCCCTTCCAAAGTTGAGCTTTGGAAATTTAACAGAAAACTTAACAAACCGCCTACGAACTCTTTACGCCCAATGAAACCGGATAACGCTCGGGGGTCCTGTATTACCGCTGCTGCTGGCACAGAATTGGCACCCCCTTATTCCTGATTTACCGTCACTAATGTTCTTCAACCAGAAAAGTTCTTTACACCCCGTAGGGCTTCATCAAACACGCGGCGTCGCACCATCAGGGTTTCCCCCATTGTGGATGATTCTCGACTGCTGCCTCCCGTAGGAGTAGGGCCCGTATCTCAGTGCCCTTGTTGGCGATCAGGCGCTAACCTCGCCTACTCGTCATAGCCAAGGTGAGCCGTTACCTCACCTTCTAGCTGATAAGCCGCAGGCCAATCCCTAAGTGGTTACCAAAAAGGTTTCCTTTACTCTTAAGAAAATTCAAAAGAGACCATCGGACATTAGTCAGCCTTTCAACTGATTATTTCCGTCTTAAGGGTATGTTCCCACGTGTTACTAACCCGTCCGCCGGTGTTTTGTACCGAAGCACAAAACCCCTTGACTTGCATGCCTAATCCACGCCGCCAGCGTTCATCCTGAGCCAGGATCAAACTCTCAAAAAAGAGATGCTTGAAGCAACTTTAAAAAACTGACTCAGATATCATGTTTGTAAAACTCAAATATAAATTTTTTAACGAACACAACCGTTATTTTACACGACTTTAAAAAAAAGTCAAGAAGGTAAAACTTTACAACGGTGAGCCGACGGAGGGATTTGAACCCACGACCTATTGTTTACAAAACAATTGCTCTGCCACTGAGCTACGTCGGCACTAACAACTCCCCTACTTGTTGTTGTTATTTTTATCTTTCTTTCTTCTTTTCAGAACATAAAGCCACTCTGTAATCTTCTGCTCTACTTTCATTATTATTTTTCTTAACAGCGATAAAAACAACTGCAAAAGTTCCTCAACTCTTCTGAAAAAGTCGTTCTTTGCATTATTTAATGTTTCTATTGCTTGTTCTTTTATCTCTTTTTCTTCTAAATCTTCTTCTGGTATCTCAGATAAAACATTTGCTTTCTGGACTAAAAAAAGATAAATAGCAAAAATGCTAATAGAAAAAACAATGAGGGGTGTTATCATTATTTAATTTTATATTTCAAAGCGTTCAAAACGATTTACGACGATCTTTTCTCCTAACTTTGCCACTTTTTCATTAATCAGGTCTTCTATTGTTTTTTCTCCATCTTTTACCCACACCTGATTTATTAAAACATTATCTTTTTTAAACTTTTTTACTTTCCCTTGAATTATCTTTTCAATAACTTCTGCTGGTTTATCTGATCCTTGAAACTGTTTCATCGCAATCTCTTCTTCTTCTTTTATTACTTTTTCAGGAATATCTTCTTCTTTTGCATAACTTGGGTTAAGAGCTGCTATCTGCAAACATATCTCGTGAGCAAGCTCTCTGAAATCATCTGATTTTGCAACAAAATCAGATTCAGAACGAATATCAAGAATAACTCCCACTTTTCCGTTAGGATGAACATATGTTTCAATAACTCCTTCGTTTGTTGATCTTCCAGATCTTTTTCCGGCAACTTCTTCTCCTTTTTCACGCAGTATCTTTTTTGCTTTTTTTATATCACCTCCACTCTTTTCTATCGCCTTTTTACACTCCATTATTGAAACTCCTGTTTCTTGTCTTAATTTTTTTACTTCTTCTATATTAGCCATATATTTTTTATTTAAGTGCTTTTTTAACTTCTTCTAATATATATTTTACAGAGCTAATTGAATCATCATTTGCAGGAATAAGAAAATCTAACTTTGTTGGATCAGAGTTAGTATCGGCGATACCAATAACCTCAATATTTGCCATCTTTGCTTCTTTTACTGCTAACTTGTCTTTAACAACATCAATAACAAAAAGAGCATCAGGTATTTTTTCTAACTTTCTTAATCCTCCAAACTTTCTTTCTAATCCTTCCATCTCTTTTGATATCTTTACTCTCTCTTGTTTGGTATATTTTCTTTCTAACTCTCCGCTTTTTTGTTGTTCTAATATTTTATTATAGTAATCAATTCTTTTCTTTATAATCTTGAAGTTGGTAATCATTCCTCCAAGAAAACGATTTACAACATAAGGCATTCCGCACTCTTTTGCGGTTTCTACAACTATTCCCTTAAATTCTGGCTTAGTGCAAACAAACATCACAACCTTGTTTTCTTTCTTTAGTTCTTTTAACCTTTCCGTGGCTTCTGCTAACTTCTTCTCAGTTATTTTAAGGTCAATGATATGAACTGCACCTTTTGCCCCTTCTATATAAGGATCCATATGAGGATTCTTTTTTGAAAAAGAATGCCCAAAATGAACTCCCGCCTCAGCCATCTCTTCTATTTTTGATTTTTCTGTTTTTTTTGTAGACATATTTTTTGTTAGTTTCATCATCATAATGAAAAAAAGTATAGCACTCTTCTTAAATAATATCAAGAATAAGATGACATGTAACAGTTGACCTTTGACATTTAACTTGTCAATTGTCACATGTCAAAGGTCAAAGGTCAAATGTTACTGTCATTTTTTGACTTTTTTCGTTTTTTTTGTTATTATTTCTGCAGATTAAAATTATTATTATGAAAAAAGAAACACACCCTAAATATTATGACGACTCTGTAGTAACTTGTTCTTGTGGAGCTTCTTTTAATATTGGTTCTACAAAAAAAGAAGTAAAAACAGAAGTTTGTTCTGCTTGTCATCCGTTTTATACTGGAAAAAAGAAAATTCTTGATACGATGGGAAGAGTTGAGAAGTTTAAACAAAAGATGGCTAAAAAACAAAAATAAATGTAGTAACCTAAAGCTTCCCTTCTCTTTGTGGAAGCTTTTTGTTTAAACGCCGATATGTCAATATTAGACAAAATACAAAAAGAGTACGATGACTTGATGGAAAAACTCGCTCACCCGGAAAAAATAACAGAGTGGGATACTTTAGGTGAACAGAAAAAAATATTAGAAAAAATAGTAAACAAAAAGAAAGAGTTTGAATCTTTAAAAGAAAGAATAAAAGAAAATAAAGAAATTATAGAAAGTAAAAGCGACAAAGAGCTTCTTTCAAT
>CAZKZM010000016.1:0-5054 GCA_964557305.1 uncultured Candidatus Saccharibacteria bacterium
TAAGGGTTAAAGAGTTGCCAGTTGACGGAAAAGCAAACAAGAGAGTTTTGCGGTTGGTTGCTGATCACTTCAAAGTTCCTCTTTCTGATATTAAGATTGTTTCTGGTGGTAAAAGTTCTAAAAAGATAATTAAAATTTACAAGTAGTTATGTTTGAGAGAGTAAAAGACATCAAGATGTCAACAATAAAAGAGATAGAACTTCAAGCATCAAGATACCCTGATGCAGTTTCTTTAGCACAAGGAATTCCTGATTTTGATACTCCAGAGTTTATAAAGAGAAGAGTTGAAAGAGCTTTGAAGAGGGGAGTGGTTGCAAAATATTCTCTGTCTCCTGGCCTTCCTGAGTTGAGAGAACTAATAGAAGAGTCGTTAGAGAAAGAAAATATGTTTTATGACTGGGAGAGTGAGATTTTAGTGACAGCAGGGTCAATACAAGGGATAATGGCAACCGTTATGGCCGTAACCAATCCCGGAGATGAGGTTATAATCCCTGAACCAACATATACCAGTTATCAAGAGGTTATAAAGTTAGCGGGGTGTAAACCGGTTTTTGTTCCTTTAAATGAAGAAGGTGGGTGGAGCTTTGATATAGAGAAGTATAAGAAGGCCATCACTAAGAAAACAAAAGCCATTTTTTACTGCAATCCTAACAATCCAACAGGAACAATATATAGCAAAGAGCAGTTAATGGAGTTGGCAGAGTTGGCAGAAAAAAACAATCTTTTTCTTATTTCAGATGAGGTTTATAAAGATTTTATTTACGATGAAAAAGAGTTTTTTTCATTAGCAGAATTACCAGAATTAAGAAAAAGAGTTATAAGAATCTTTTCCTTCTCAAAAGCATTTGCAATGACTGGGTGGAGAGTTGCATATCTTCATAGTGATGAAGAAAATGTTCGTGAAATAATAAAAGTTCACGACAGTTTAGTCACTTGCGCACCAGTTATATCGCAGTACGGAGCGATGGGAGCGTTAGAGATTGGCGAAACAAAGATAAACGAATTTAGAGAAAGATACAAGCAGAGAAGAGCCCTGATGTGTGAAAGAATTGAAAGATTAAACGGTGTTTTTAATTTTGTTAAACCAGATAGTTCTTACTATGTTTTTCCTGAGATAAACCCAGAAAAAGTTGAAGTTAAAAAGAAGAAGAATGTTGTTGATTCAAGAGAGTTTGCTTTCTGGTTGCTTGAAAAAAGCCAAGTAGCGGTTGTTCCCGGGATTGCCTTTGGACCAAATGGGGAAGGGCACATCCGATTAAGTTTTGGAAGGAAAGAAGAAGATATCATCGAAGTTTTTAATCGCTTAGAAAAGTTATTTTTATAAAAATGAAATCTATTTTCAAAACATTTTTAAAGTATTACTTGAAAGTAGTAACCAAAATAGTGCTTTTTATCCACAAGCCAGTTGTGGTTGCAGTTGCGGGAAGTACAAACAAGGGGTTTGTTAAAAAACAAGTAAAAGAGAAGTTAGAAGAGGCAGGTTTCAGCGTAAGGGCAAATCCGAAAAATTTTAATACTGAGATAGGTCTTCCGTTATCAATACTATATCTTCCGAGTGGTTATAACGAGTATAAAAAGTGGATTCCAGCAATTTTCAAGGCACCAGTAAAGATATTTCAAAGAAATTTTCCAGATTTTTTGGTTTTGAGCTTAGGATCATCAGATAAAGGAGATATGAAGTACTTACTGTCAGTAATAAAGCCAGATATTTCTATTATCACTGACATAACACAAAGATACAAAGAAGGTTTTTCAGATATGGATAGTTTAGTTGAAGAGTACCAAGTTTTAGCAAAAAAAACCAGAAAAGACGGAGTTCTTATTCTTAATTATGACAACTACCGAGTGCGAGAAGTAGCAGATGGAAAAGTTCAAAAAATATTATACTACGGAACTGAAAAGGGGTCTGATGTTCTTATATCAAAAATAGAAAAAAACAAGAAAGGACAAAAAATTACTATTCAACAGAGAGGAAAGAAGAAAGATTATCAGATAAACAAGTTTGGAAAACATCATGCTTATGCTTTTGCGGTTGGAATTACAGTGAAAGAGGTTTGTACTTAAGAAGCGCAAAGTGCAAAACTGTAATTGACAATTGACCTTTGACATGTGACTTTTGACTGTCATTCCCGCCCCGCACCATTCGGAGCAGGGTTATACTCCAGCGGGAATCCAGTATAACAGTTATAGTATTTATAAAAGATATAACTGTTATAATAAATACTAAATTCTAATATCTAAATCCTAAACAAATCCAAAATACTAAATTCAAAATCCAAAACAATAGATTCCCGCCTCCGCGGGAATGACAAGTAGTATCCCTGTTTTGAATTTTGGATATTGTAATTTGTGATTTATTTGGAATTTGTAATTTTGAATTTGGTGCTTATTCCATGGGATTTCCGCTGGAGTTTTAACCCTGCTCCGAATGGTGCAGGGCGGGAATGACAATGGATTTATTTTCCTAACTATTGATTAAACTTTTGTTTTTTGATATAATCTCTTTTATTGATTGACAAAAGATAATAATTAATTATATGGCCGTACCAAAACAAAGAAAAACAAAAGGAAGAAGAAATCAACGAAGGATGCACATTCATTTAAGCAAACCAACGCTTACAGAGTGTCCTCAGTGCAAAGAAAAAAAAGTTATGCACACTGTTTGTGATGCTTGTGGTTATTACAAAGGAAGAGAAGTGATTGATGTTTTGAAAAAAGAAAAAAAGAAAGAAGAGAAGATGAAGCAGATCAAAGAAATAGAAAAAAAAGAGAAGCAGAAAGAAAAACCATTAGACGCGGAGTCATTATCAAAAAAGAAGTAATTTAATATGTCATCAAGACATTTAGCACGATCAATTGCTTTGAAAACTCTTTACGAGTTAGATTTTTTTAGTGGAGAAGATAAAGATTATGAAGAGATAGTTAGAAGGAACTGCGAAAAGATGATAAAGAAAGAAGAAGATGTTGATTTTGTAAAAAGCTTAACAAAAGGAGTTTTAGATAATCAGAAGGAAGTTGATAACATAATGCTTGTTGCTGCTCCAGAGTGGCCGTTAGAAAAAATGACAATTATTGATCGCAATGTTCTTCGTTTAGGTCTTTATGAGCTTATATATTCAAAAAAAGAAGAGGTTCCTCCAAAAGTAGCAATCAATGAAGCGATTGAGTTGGCGAAAGAGTTTGGTGGAAGTAGTTCAGGAAGGTTTATTAACGGAATACTGGGAACAGTTTATAAAGAAATTGATGATAAAGAAAAATAGTGATGGAAGAAAAATTTAAAGAACTTGAAAAAAAAATAGGAGTGGAGTTTAAAGATTTGAACTTACTTGTTCAAGCATTTTGCCACCGTTCTTATTTAAATGAAAATCCCGATTTTAACCTTGGACAGAACGAGAGATTAGAGTTTTTGGGAGATGCTGTTTTAGAACTTGTTGTTACATCATATCTTTACTTCAAGTATCCAGAAGAGACAGAAGGAAAGTTAACAACTTGGAGAGCAGCGTTAGTAAATACTAAAGAGATTGGAGACACAGCAAACGAGTTGGGCTTTGAAAAGTTTCTTCTTTTATCAAAAGGCGAAAAAGGAGAAAAAGGAAAAGCAAGATTGTGTATTCTGGCAAATACTTTTGAGGCGTTTATTGGAGCTCTTTATATTGATAGAGGGTATGAAGAAGCAGATATTTTTATTAAAAAATATCTGATATCTAGATTAGAAAAGATAATCAATGAAGGATCTTACCGCGATCCGAAGTCAGATCTTCAAGAAAAAATTCAAGAAAAATCAAATATTACTCCTCATTATGAAATTGTAGAAGAAAATGGCCCTGATCACAGAAAAAACTTTATTATGGGAGTTTTTGTAGGTAAAAAAAAGATAGGAGAAGGAAAGGGTAATTCAAAAAAAGAAGCCGAAGAAGAAGCGGCAAAAAAAGCCTTAGAGAAAATTAACAAAAAATAAATATGCTTAAAATTAGATTTTTTAGAACAGGAAGAAAACATCAACCATTTTACAGAATAAGAGTTGTTAACAAAAATAATCCTCCAGCAAGTGGAAGATTTGTTGCTGATGTTGGTTTTTACAATCCACTAACAAAAGATTGTGAGATAAACAAAGAAGAAACACTAAAATGGATTGGAAACGGAGCAAAACCATCAGACAGAGTAAATAATCTTCTGATTGAGAAGAAGATAATAGAAGGGGATAAAAAAAGTGTTGTTTCTTTGACTAAAAAAAGACAAGAAAAGATGAACAAGAAAGCAGAAGAAAAGAAAACAACAGAAGAAAGTACAAAAAAAGAAGAAGAAACAGCACAAGAAGCATCTGCAGAAAAAGTTGAAGAAGAAACACCAGTAGAGGAGAAAGAAGAAGAAAAGAAAGAACCTGAAAAAGAAGAAGAAGTTGCAGAAGATAAAAAAGAAGAAGTTAAAGAAGAGCCCAAAAAGGAAGAGAAAGAAAGCGAAGAAAAAAAAGAAAAGTAAACCGCTTGACAGAATTATTATAAAAGATAGAATGAAAGAAGATTCTAAAAGGTCGAGTAGTTTAATAAATTTGTACGATAAAAAATATACTTATGGTTAAAGAAAATTCCGACAAGGATTTCTTGGAGTTTATCGTGAAGAGTTTAGTTGATAATCCTGACTCAGTGGAAATAGAGAGAAAAGTTGATGAGATGGGAGTATTGCTTACACTTAGAGTCCACGCAGATGATATGGGACAAATAATAGGAAAAGGTGGATCAACAGCAAAGGCAATAAGAGACTTGGTTCGTACTATCGGGCTTAAACGCAAAGCAAGAATTAACTTGAAAATTGCTGAGCCAGAAGGAAGTACTTACAAACCAAGAGAAGATTCTTCAGATGACAGAAAAGAAGGATTAGAGGACATAAAACTCTAAAAAAGATTGAAAACATATCAAGCGGTGCTATAATCATAGTACCGCTTTTTATTTAACAAAACACAGATTTACGCAGGTGTGAACACAAATGGACGCGGATAAAAATTTAGGATTTTATTGTAATAGTTATATCTTTTATAAATAATATAACCGTTATAA
>CAZKZM010000017.1:0-2023 GCA_964557305.1 uncultured Candidatus Saccharibacteria bacterium
ACGAAAATCCCAAATCCAAAACGACTGGATTCCCGTTGGAATATAACCCTGCTCCGAATGGTGCAGGGCGGGAATGACAATTACATGTCAAAGGTCAAAAGTCAAATGTCAATCGTCAATTATAAACATTTATTATGATAAGTAAAAAAGAAGTTGAAAAATTAGCGTTTCTTGGAAGGGTTGAACTTACTGAAGAAGAGTTAAATAACACTCCAGAGGAGTTGGAATCAATTCTTAAGTATGTCCAAAAACTTAGTGAAGTTGATACTGGAAAAACAGAACCCTTTTTTCATTTTCCAGAAACAAAAAACATTGTTCGTGAAGATGTCTCAACTCAAGAAAGTGATTATATGAAAGAAGAGATGAAGAAGACAAAAAAACATAAAAATAACTACTTAAAAGTTAATTCAATATGGGGATAACAATTAAAGAAACTCAGAAGAAGCTTCGAAATAAAGAAGTTACGCCAAGAGAGGTTGTCGCTGATTTTTTATCTTTAATAAAAGAAAAAAACAAGGAAGTGAACGCTTTTCTTGATGTTTTCAAGGACACAGTTCAAGAGATGGAAAGCAAAGACCCTGATCTTCCTCTTTATGGAGCTGTTTTTGCGATAAAAGACAATATTTTAATAAAAGGAAGAAGATGTACTGCTGGATCAAAGATTCTTGAAAACTATACAGCCTCTTTTGACGCAACAGTAATTAAGAAGATAAAAGAAAAGGGAGGTGTTTTTATTGGAAAAACAAATATGGATGAGTTTGCGATGGGTTCTTCCACGGAAAGTTCAGCTTTTGGGCCAACAAGGAATCCTTATGATTTAGAGAGAGTTCCAGGGGGCTCTTCGGGGGGCTCAGCAGTTGCTGTTTCAACTGGAATGTGTAATATAGCGTTGGGTTCTGATACAGGAGGTTCGGTGAGACAACCGGCAGCTTTTTGTGGAGTTGTTGGCTTTAAACCAACATACGGAGCGATATCAAGAAGTGGGGTGATCAGCATGGCATCTTCATTTGATCAAGTCGGAGTTTTTGGAAACAGCGTAGAAGACACAAAACTGGTCTTTGATTGTATCCGTGGCAAAGACGAGAAAGATTCTGTTACCGTTGATTTTAATGGTGGTTCAGCTGAAACAAAAAAGAAAAACAAAGTGATAGTTGGTGTTCCAAAAGAGTACTTTGTTGAAGGGATAAGCAGTGATGTTAAAGAAAGCGTGAAAGAAGCGCTTTCAAAAGTAGATAAAAACGAGATAGAGTTGGTTGAGATAAGTTTACCGCATACGGAGTATGCTCTTCCTGTTTATGAGATAATTATGGCGTCAGAAGTTTCTTCTAACCTGGCTCGTTATGATGGAGTTCGTTACGGAAAAGAAGATGAAAGTTCAGAAGTAAAAAGTATAGAAGATTTTTATATGAAAAATCGCGGAAAGGGACTGGGAAAAGAGGCGAAAAGAAGAGTTGTTCTTGGAACTTATACTCTTTCCTCGGGATATTACGATGCTTATTACATAAAGGCACAAAAAGTGAGAGCACTTGTAGTAGATGATTTTAGAAAGGCGTTTCAAAAGGTTGATGTTATTGTCACTCCGACAACACCGACTCTTCCGTTTAAAATTGGAGAAAAGATAGAAGATCCTTTAACAATGCATCTTTCGGATGTATTTACGGTGACTGCCTCTATTTCTGGACTTCCGGCGATCTCAATTCCTTATAATAAGAAAAGTGAACTTCCGGTTGGAGTGCAGTTGATAGGGGATCGTTTCAAAGAAGATCTTTTGTTTAGTGTTGCTCAAAAATTTGAAAAAATATGGTAGACCTAACTTCACTAATGTCTCAAGGAGTTTTTGATTATATTTTTGATATCATTGATTTTTTAACAACTCCCGAGGATTTTCCACCAACTATTTATAGTATCTATCAAGTGGCAAAGATGTTTTTTGTTTCTTTGTCTTTAATTCTTCTTGCTGCGTTCTTTTTTCTTACATCAAGAAGCAAGTATTTTCAGTACAGTTTCAAAGAAGAGCAAACAG
>CAZKZM010000018.1:0-2865 GCA_964557305.1 uncultured Candidatus Saccharibacteria bacterium
GCGGGAATCCATTATAATCGTTATAAGTTTTATAGTTTTAAGTTGTAGTTTTGACTTTTGACTTTTGATTTTTGACTTTCTAATGTTGCTTATCTAAATTTCTGAACGATGCTGTTTCTTTATCAAAGTATAACTCTACTTTTCCTGTTGGACCGTTACGGTGTTTTGCAACGATCAGGTCAGAAACATTTCTTCTTGCGGTGTCTTCGCGGTAGTAATCTTCACGATAGATAAACATAACAACATCAGCGTCTTGTTCTAATGCTCCTGATTCACGAAGATCAGCTAATCTTGGAATCTGAGGAGTTCTTTGTTCTACGGCACGAGACAACTGTGACAAGGCAAGAACAGGAACATTTAACTCTTTTGCCATTACTTTCAGTTCTCTTGATATCTCAGTCATCTGTTGAACCATAGAGTAAGAAGAACCTTGCGGTTGAACTAACTGCAAGTAATCAATAATAATGAGATCTAATCCTTTTTCTGCTTGCAATCTTCTTGCCATCGCTCTCATCTGCATCGCGTTGATAGCAGCTGCGTCATCAATATATATTGGCAGGTCAGATATCTGGGAAAAAGATTCTCTAATCCGAACAAAATCATTATCGTCTCCTTGTTTTTTCAAATTTCCAGTTCTTAATTTCCACAAGTTTATTCCTGATATGTCAGAGATAAGACGATCAACAATCTGATCGGTGGACATCTCTAAACTGAATATTCCAACTGAAGAGCCCTTTTTAGCCGCATTTTTTGCAATGCTGGAAGCGAGGGCACTTTTTCCCATACTTGGTCTTGCGGCAAGAATTATCAGGTCTGATTTTTGAAGACCAGAGAGAAGATTATCTAAATCTGTAAAGCCAGTGGAAACTCCTCTTGATTTTCCTTTCTGTGTTGAAAGATACTCTATTCTTTCAAAAGCACCTTCTAAATTATCTCTTAAGGCAGAAAAACTTTTTTGTGATGAGTTTTGAGAAATTCCAAGAATTTTTCTTTCCGCTTCATCAAGCAACACTTCCACTGTCTTTTTTTCACTATATGCAGAGATACTTATCTCTTGTCCGAACCCGATAAGATCACGAAGAATTTTTTTCTTGCGAACAATGTTTGCATAATCAGTTGCGTGACTTGCAGTAGGAACACTGTTTACAAGAGAAGTAAGATAACTTTTTCCACCAACCCCTTTTAATACTTTTTTTTCTTTAAGGTGAGCAGAGACAGAAAGAAGATCAACTGCCTCTCTTCTGTTAAGAAGGGTTATAATAGTATCGTAGATGTCTTGATGAGATTTTTTGTAAAAATCATTGGGACTTAAAAAATCAATCACTTTAAAAATTGCATCAGGATCAATCATTAAAGAGCCAAGAAGTGACTGCTCCGCTTCTATATTTTGTGGAGGAATTTTGTCCATATTAGCAAAAAATAATTAAGAAACTTTTTTTATTTTATATCCAGAGTTAGTATCTTCAATAATATATCCCATTTCTTTTGCTTGCTCTCTTATCTTGTCGGACAGTTCAAAGTTTTTCTCTTTTCTTGCTTTTATTCTCTCTTCAGCAAGCTTTATAACTTTCTCTGGAACTTGTTCTTTTTCGCCCAATCTCAATCCAAAAACTTTATCAAAATCAATCAAAGTGCTATTTTTTTCAATACTGCTTAATTTTTTATCTTTCAACACAGCAAAGGCAACAGAAAGAGCTTTTGGAATATTCAGATCATCGTTTACTGCTTCTTGAAACTCTTTTTTATACTCCTTGTTTATCTTTTCTTCAGAGTACTCTTTTGGATTTACTTTTTCTTTTAACTTCAAAAAAGATTTTTCAGCATTTTGAAGTGCATCTTTAGAGAATGTTAACTTTGTTCGATAGTGAGCAGTTAGATTAAGGTAGCGGTAGGTGAGAGGAGAAAAACCCTCTTCTTCAAGAGAAGAAATAGTAGTTATGTTTCCTTTTGATTTTGACATCTTCTCGTCCTTTAAATTTAAAAACTCACCGTGCATCCAAAAGTTTGCAGGATTTTTTCCGTAAGCCGCTTCTGATTGTGCTATCTCGTTAGGGTGATGTATCTCTATGTGATCTATTCCTCCACAGTGAATATCAAACGGAATCCCTAAACACTTTTCAGACATCGCAACACACTCGGTGTGCCATCCAGGAAAACCAACTCCCCACGGAGAATCCCACTCCATCTGCCTTTTTTCTTCTGGAGAAGAGAACTTACAAAGAGCAAAATCAGTTGGATTTTTCTTGTTTTTTATATCAATTCTTTTCCCTGCCTGTATGTCTTTTAAGTTTGCCATCTGTCCGTAGTTTTCTAATTTTGAAGTGTCAAAATAAACGCCGTCTTCTATTATATATGTAAAGCCGTTTTCTTCTATCTTCTTTATCAGATTAATCTGTTCTTGAATTGTGTCAGTTGCTTTTATATATATGTCGGGATCTATGATGTTTAGTTTCTTTAGATCTTCTTTGAACACTTTTGTGTAGTACTCGGCAAACTCCCAAGCAGTTTTTTTCTGTTCTCTTGCTTTCTTTTCCATCTTGTCTTCACCAGTATCAGCGTCAGAGACAAGATGTCCAACATCAGTGATGTTCATCACATGCTTTACTTTTAAATCATTGTAAAGAAGAACTCTCTTCAGAGTGTCCTCAAAAAGATAAGTACGCATATTTCCAATATGAGCATAATCATAGACAGTAGGACCACAAGTATATAATCTTACTTCTTTATCATTAATAGGAGTAAAGGTTTCTTTCTCTCGTGAAAGAGAGTTATATAATTTAATCATAAAAACATTTTACCACATAATGAGATAAAAACACAAAAAACTCAAAACGCAAAAGTCAAAAGTCAAAACTGCAATTGACA
>CAZKZM010000019.1:0-2856 GCA_964557305.1 uncultured Candidatus Saccharibacteria bacterium
ACCCCTCCTTTAGAAGCACAATATGCCAAAGCACCACTGAATCCAACCTTTCCTAAAATTGAACTTATATTGATTACTGAACCTTCTATGTTTTGTTCTTTCATCTTTTTTGCCGCCTCCCTCATTCCGTACATTGTTCCGCTCAGATTAATATCAATAACTCTCTGCCAATCATCATCAGTGACATCAAGAATCCCTCCAAGTAAACCAACTCCCGCATTATTGACAATAACATCAATCTTTCCAAAAATCTCAACTGTTTTCTCTATTAAATCAGAAACTTCACTTGACGAAGAAACATCACACTTCAAATATCTTGCACTATCTCCTAACTCATCAACAGAAGGATCACTCTCATGAATATCAGAGAAAACAACAACTGCTCCTTCTCTCAAGAAAGCCATCCCAATCTCTTTCCCAATTCCCGAACCAGCCCCAGTGACCACTGCAACTTTATTTTTTAACCTCATATTTGTTTAAGTAATAAGCTTTTATTTTTTTGTCGTTTTGTGTATTTTTCTTACTATCACTGCAAATATCCAGAAAGAAACAATCACAATTGTTATATACACAATCCACTCAATCGCTTTAACAAAAACCATTAAAGAATTTCCAACAATAGAAGTTACTGACTTCCCTACTGAGTTGAACGACTTGTGGATGTTTTCACGGAAATCATCACCAAGATCTTCTGGCCATATCTTTGGACTAACTTTTTCTATTATCGCTACCCTAACTGTAGAGTACTCACTTTGGCGTCTACTTTCTTGGAGAGAACTCATCAAGTAGTTTTCTTGTTGTCTGAGATCTATCTCTTTGCTTACTATCTCACTCATCACTTCAACTGTTTCTCTCTCAAGAGGCATTGTTTTTATGTTTTCTAACATTTCAGAATACATCGCAATTGCTTTTTGTACGGTATCAAGATCGGTTTCTCTTCTTTCAACATCAATCCGATAATCTCTCACATTAAACCCTTCAACTTCTGTGCTGTTTTTAAGTTCTTCAAAGAAAGTTTCAAAATCATCTAAAGGAACGCGAAGTTTCATATCTATTCTAACAAAAGATGTTGATTCTGACAAACTACTTTCTTCAACATAACCATCATAACTTTCTGCTATTTGTTTTATTTTTGACTCTTCCTCTCGTGCTTCTTCAGATTCAATAGTAATATTTGAATCAACTACTCTGATTCCCAAAGAGTAAGGAGAGGAAGTATCTTCTATTGTTTTTGTTGATCCTCTCAAGCTGTGATCGCTTTCTGGAGCAACTCCCCCATCACTTTCATAGTAATCAAGAGAACTTTTGTTCATCACTCTTTCTAATGTCCCGACATTGTTATAAAGAAGTATCCAAACGAAAGAGGTTAAAACAACTGCGATCACTACCAGAAAAAACGCTGAAATCTTTTTGTGATTTCTTGCCCATTTTAACATCTTGTTATAAAAACCATCTTTTTTAAACATTTTAATTTATATTAACTAATAATAATTTATTATATCCTTTTACAGCCCACAAGACAACCCTGTTTTAATAAAATCAATCATCTTTTTCAAGAACAACTTTTTTTGCTTCTTTCTTGGAAGCTTTTTGAAAATCTTTATCTGCTTCTACAACTTCCTTGTTGACTTGCAGTGCGACATCATTTAGTCCCATTAAGCGCAATCCACTCAGTGATCTTATTCTGGAGAGCGCTACATATCCCATTCCCGGTTCAAATGACTTGCTAAGATCTATCTCTGCTGCATCCAAAGTTGTTCCTTGGCTTTTGTGAATCGTAATCGCCCACGCTAAACGCAGTGGCAACTGTTCTACTTCTGCTTTAAATTCTCCTTCTTCTTCAATTCTCCACTTCATAGGCCTGGCCTCTATAATCCTTCCTTTGGTAGTTTTTACTAACGGAAATCCGTTTTTAATCTTGACTACCTTCCCCATTGTTCCGTTAACATATCCTTTCTCAAAGTTGTTCTTAACAAACATTACTACCGATCCTTCTTTTATTTCAAGTTTTTTTGGAACAAGAAGGTTTCTCTCCAAGGCCTCCACTACTCTTCTGTGCCCTCTTCCTTGCATATGAAAAACTTTCTTTTTTCCGTTTATCTTTTCAAGTTCTTTGTTGTTTATAAAATCAACATTAACATTATGTGTGTATAATTTTGTAATATCAATGTCACCTTCCACCTCTGCTCTGCTTCTGGAGTTCAACAAAGACAAAACATCTTCATTAATACTATCCGTTCTTATCGCGTTAAGAACAGAAAGTAGTCCATCTTCTTCGTGACGATGTTGCTCTGTTAAGTAGCAGATCTTCAGGTCAAGCTCATCCCAAACACCACTTTTATAAGCAAAGTTAATTCCTGTAGAGTATAAGTTTTCGCTTCTAAATATTGGTGGAAGTTGAAAAAAATCTCCACACAAAACTACCTGCACTCCTCCAAACGGCCGATCATCATCACGAAACGCTCTCATAATCCTATCAGCAATATCAAGGTGATTTCCCGAAAGCATTGATATCTCGTCAATAATAAGCACTTGTGCTTTTTTTATCTTATTTTCTAAGTACTTTTTATTTAAAATACTTCTTAAACTTGCCTTGTTGAGATCATCAATAATTCCCATTCCTGTGAAAGAGTGAAGAGTCACTCCTCCGATGTGAGTAGCCGCTATCCCAGTAGAAGCCGTCACTGCCATCACAACTCTTTTTCTACGCAAAAAATCTATGTATCTGTTCAAAACATATGTTTTCCCACTTCCGGCACAACCAGTTAAAAAAACATTGTGCCCCTCCTTTAATATCTGAAAAGCCTCTTTTTGCAACATAAAAAAATAAACACCCCTCCTGTCCACCCCCGGGGG
>CAZKZM010000020.1:0-5823 GCA_964557305.1 uncultured Candidatus Saccharibacteria bacterium
AAAAATTACCAGAAGATATTAGTTATCAAGGAAAAGAAGTTAAAGTTGCTGAATATCAAGTTGATTTTTTGTATGATATTACTTATGACAACGAAGAAAGAGAAAGAGTTTATGAACAAGAGATTTTTAATGAAATTTTTAACATAATAGATGAAGCAGAAAACTACATCTTGATAGATATGTTTTTATTTAATGGATGGACTGGAGAAGGAGACAGTTCTTATCCAACTTTATCATCTGACTTAACAGAAGCTTTAATTCAACAGAAAGAAGAGTATCCTGATTTAAAAATTGATTTTATCACTGACCCAATAAATATAATTTATCAAGGAAGTGTGAATGAAAACATAGAGCACTTAAAAGAGAATGGAGTGAATGTTGTTATAACCGAACTGCTACCTTTACGAGATAGTAATCTGATATACTCCCCTTTTTCAAGAATTTTTTTGCAGTGGTGGGGGAATAACAACAAAGGATGGCTGCCTCATCCTTTTTCTTCAGAATCACCAGAAGTTTCCTTGCGTAGTTATTTCAGATTTTTAAACTTTAAAGCAAATCACCGCAAAGTTTTTTTAGCTGACTCGGAAGATAGTTTTGTTTCAATTATTTTGTCAGCAAACCCACACGACTCAAGTTCAAATCACTCCAATGTTGCTTTAAAAATAACTGATAACAGTTTTGCCAAAGAAGTTTACAGGTCAGAACAAGCCGTTGCAAGAATGTCAGGAAAATTATTACAAGAAGTTGATATAAGTGAAACAGAGGGTGAAGTTGATGAAAAAAACACAACAGTTCAACTTTTAACAGAAGGAAAAATAAAAAAAGTTCTTTTAGAAAAAATTAATCAAACAGAAAAGGGTGACAAGATAAAAATAGCGATGTTTTACTTGTCTGACTTTGATGTTGTTAAATCTTTAATCTCTGCGAGCAAAAGAGAAGTTGAAGTAATGCTTGTTTTAGACCCCAACAAAGACGCTTTTGGTTATGAAAAAAATGGAATTCCTAATCGTCAAGTTGCAAACCAACTTGTCACTAAATCAAACGAAAAAATTCAAATTCGTTGGTATGACACCAAAGGAGAACAGTTCCATACCAAGTTAGTTATTATTGAGAAGAAGGAAGAAGATATTTTTATTTTAGGTTCAGCTAACTTAACCAGAAGAAACATCGGTGACTATAACTTAGAAACAGATGTTTTGTTGAAAACTGATAGTGAAAGTGTTTTAAGTAATGATTTTAATGAATATTTTGACAGAATCTGGCTGAATGAAGACGGTTTTTATACAGTTGATTACCAAAAATACAAAGACGACTCCTTTTTCAAAAAAATCGTTTACAAACTCCAAGAAGCAACCGGACTATCTAGTTTTTAGTTATATAATATAAAATAAACCCCATTTTTACACCCCAGGGGTGTAAAAATGGGGGTTAAAATTGGTAAGATTATGATTGTTGAATTAAAAAAAGATTTGGAAAACTTGACTTGTGTTCGGTTCCTAATATAATAGGAAATAGGAACCAAAATATTATATGAAAGGTGAAACAAAAAAAAAGATAATAGAGTACTTGAGAAAAAATAAACAAGCTAGCGGATCAGAACTTGCTGATTTTTTAGAAATTAGTGATCGAGCAGTTAGAAAACAACTAAAAAATCTTTTAGATGAAGATCTTGTTTATAAAATAGGAAAGCCACCGAAAGTTTTTTATTTTATAAAAGAAAAAAAAGAAGATAGTAAAATTGTTATAGATAAAAAACGAAGCAAGATTATTGAAGAAAATTATTTAATTATAACTCCCAGCGGTGAAAGAAAAGAGGGTTTGGATGGATTTTTTTATTGGTGTAATAAAAACGATCTTGATATCAATAAAGCAGTTGATGATTTTATTAAAACCTTTAAAAAATATAATAAATATAAAAAAGAGGGACTTATTAATGGCAGAGAAAAATTTCAAAAAACTTTTAAAGAAGTTTTTTTGGACGATATTTATTATTTAGATTTTTATAGTATTGAAAGATTTGGGAAAACAAAACTTGGGCAGTTACTTCTTTATGGAAAGCAAAGTGGGAATAAAAAGATAATTAAAGATATTATAAAAATAATTAAACCTAAAATAGAAAGAATAATTAAGGTTCATAAAATTGATGCAGTTGGCTTTATCCCATGGACAGTCAAAAGAGAAGTGCAAATTATGCGTGAACTTGAAAAAGGATTGAAAATTAACACAGGAAGAATAAAAATAGAAAAAATTAAAACAGAAATAACTGTTCCTCAAAAAACATTAAATAAAATTGGTGACAGAGTTGAAAATGCAGAGAAAACCATTATTTTAAGAGAAAATGCAAAATATAAAAATATCTTACTAATAGATGATGCTGTTGGATCTGGAGCAACGATGAATGAAACAGCTAAGCAAATTAAAGAGAGGGGAACTGCTAAAAAAGTGATAGGAGTTGCGATAACCGGAAGTTTTAAGGGATTTGATGTAATTAGTGAAGTTTAGCGTTTAAGACCCCCCCATTTTTACACCCCTGGGGTGTAAAAATGGGGGTTAAAATTGAGTAAGATTATGATTGTTGAATTAAAAAAAGAACTTGAAAGGTTTGCTAATCCTGAAAGAGCTAAGATTCATCAGAAGTTTTTTAAAACTGGGAAGGGTGAGTATGGAGAAGGAGATGTCTTTTTGGGGGTTGTAGTTCCTGATTTAAGGAAGATAGCTAAAAAATACAAAGATATAGAACTGAAAGAACTGAAAACTTTATTAAACTCAAAAATTCATGAAGAAAGATTTGTTTCGCTTCTGATTTTAATTGATAAGTTTGAGAAAAAAGACGAAAAAGAAAAAAAAGAAGTAGTTGATTTTTATCTTGAAAATTTAAAAAATATAAACAACTGGGATCTAGTAGATGTTTCTGCTCACAAGATATTGGGAAGTTATCTTTTTGATAAAGACAGAAAAGTTCTTTATAACCTTGCAACTTCAAAAAATCTTTGGGAGAAGAGAATATCAGTTATCACAACACTATACTTTATTAGTAAAAACGATTTTTCTGACACTTTAAAAATATCAGAAGTTCTTTTAAAAGATGAACACGATCTGATTCACAAAGCTGTTGGATGGATGTTGCGAGAAGTTGGAAAGAGAGATTTACAGACAGAAGAAGATTTCTTAAAAAAACACTACAAAAAAATGCCCCGAACAATGCTTCGTTATGCGATTGAAAAGTTTCCTGAAGAAAAACGAAAAAAATATTTAAAAGGAGAAGTTTAAAAAAATTCCCCATTTTTACACCCCAGTTTTTACACCCCAGGTCCCCCATTTTTACACCCCAGGGGTGTAAAAATAGGGGGTAATTTAATAATTAATTAATTAAAATTATGACTAATAAAAGAGAAATATACAAATGTAATATATGTGGAAATATTGTTGAGGTTTTGCACTCTGGGGCGGGTGAGTTGGTTTGTTGTGGGCAGCCAATGGAGCTGATGAATGCTAAAAACAAAGAAGAGGGAGAAGAGAAGCATCTTCCAGTCATTAAAGAAAACAAAGTAGTAGTTGGAGAAGAGGAACATCCGATGGAAGAAGCTCACTATATCGAGTGGATTGAAGTTAATAATATAGACGGAAGATCAAGTAAAACATTTTTAACTTCAGAAGACAAACCAGAAGCAAAAATCAGTGATGAAAGTCAAGTAAAAACAGTTAGAATCTACTGCAATATTCACGGATTGTGGGAGAATAATTTTAAATAAAAAATAATAAAAATAAAAAATGAGCATATACGACAAGAAAAAAACAGAGCAGTATTACGAGACAGTTGGTAGTGATTTTGATAGGAGTCAAGAAACTGATTTTCAAAAAAGATTCAATGATCTTTTTACTTCTCAAGAAGTGGAAGATAAAAGTGTTCTTGATCTTGGTTGTGGCAACGGAAGATACGCAGAGTTTTTTTGTAAAAAAAATGCAAAAAGAGTTGTTGGAACAGACCTAAATGACTCAATGATAGAGTTGTTAAAAAAAAGAAAACAAGAAAAAGATCTCAAGCAGTTAGAAGTAGTTAAGTCCGATATGAATAATATGGATGTTAAAGAAGGTGAGTTTGATTTTATATTTTCTCACTTTAGTTTGGTTCATGCGAAAGATATTGAAAAAGTTATGAGTGACTTGAAAAAAGCACTTTCTGTTGGTGGCGAGATTTTAATTGCAACAAGCACAATATCTTCTCTAAAAGAAGGAGCGATTAAAGAACTACCAAGAGAGCCAGTTTCGGTGATTATAAATATGAATGATCAACAAGTAAAAGTAAGCGATTTTATTTACACTATTGAAGAATATAGATCGGCAGTTGAAAAAGCAGGATTAAAAATTGAAATAATGGAAGAGTTTCTAACAGAAGAGATATCAGTTGATCCTTCTGTTCCAAATAGAGATGACTTTCAGCTTAAATACTGTATAATTAAAGTAGTTAAAAATTAATTGATGGAACCGTTAGCTTCAAAAATAAGGCCGGAAACATTGAAGGATTTTGTTGGGCAGAGTCATCTGGTTGGTGAAGGAAAGCCACTAAATGTTGCGATTAAGAAGAAGCATCTTTTTTCTTTTGTTCTTTGGGGTCCTCCTGGAACAGGGAAAACAACTCTTGCAAAAATATATGCGAAAAGTTTAAACGCTAAACTTTATGAGCTTTCTGCTGTTTCTGCTGGAAAGGCGGATATAAGAAAGATACTTGAAGAGGATGTTGGAAAAAATCCTAAAGTTTTGTTTTTAGATGAGATTCACCGCTTTAACAAAGCACAACAAGATTTTTTACTTCCTTATGTTGAAAAAGGAGACATCGCTCTTATCGGGGCAACTACCGAAAATCCAAGCTTTGAGATAATCTCAGCTCTTCTTTCTCGTTGCAGAGTTTTTACTCTTAACGAATTTTCTGAAAAAGAGATGGAGAAGATTATAAAAAGAACGAAGTTGAAAATAGATAAAAAAGCAACCGAGTGGTTGATAAATATGGCGGGCGGAGATGCAAGACAGGCGATTACGATGCTTGAAAATACAAGCAAGCTCTACAAAGAGATAACCGTAAAAAACTTTAAAAATGTTTTACAGTCAAAGTTTTTAAGGTATGACAAAAAAGGAGAAGACCACTACAACACGATATCGGCTTTTATTAAAAGTATGAGGGCCAGTCAAGTAGATGCTGCACTATATTACTTAGCAAGAATGATTAACGCCGGAGAAGATCCGAAGTTTATTGCAAGAAGAATGGTTATTTTTGCTTCTGAAGACATCGGAGTAGCACAACCAACAGCATTAGTTGTTGCTAATCAAGTTTTCAAGGCAGTAGAAGTAATCGGAGTTCCAGAGTGTGGAATTAATCTTGCTCACGGAGTTGTTTATCTTTCTCAGTGCAAAAAAGACAGAAGTTCTTACAACGCTTACTTAAAAGCAATGAACGATGTAAAAAAATACGGCAACCTTCCCGTCCCGTTAATGTTAAGAAATGCAGGAACAAAACTAATGAAAGAAGCGGGCTACGGAAAGGGGTACAGCGAGTACTCCAAAAAAGATTATCTCCCAGGAAGATTAAAAGGAAAAAGATATTTTAACTAATCTCAAAACCCCTTGTCATTCTGAGCTCTTTTCTGTCATTCCCAACTCACTTCTGTCATTCCCGTGAAAACGGGAATCCAGCTTTGTGCTTTTATCTATGAGATTCTTCGGCTAAACGCCTCAGGATGACACCGTTTTAAAATTAGAAAATTAAGAAATTCAAAATTGATTCAAAACCTGTCCCGTGAAGAATCAAAGATTATTTTTACGGGATTC
>CAZKZM010000021.1:0-25292 GCA_964557305.1 uncultured Candidatus Saccharibacteria bacterium
AGATAAATCTGTGATCTCAAGACATATTAAAAATATTTTTAGAACAGGTGAACTTAATAAAAATTCAGTTGTTGCAAAAATTGCAACAACTGCCTCTGACGGGAAAATTTATCAAGTTGATTACTATAATCTTGATGTTATTTTGTCTGTTGGATATAGAGTGGATTCAAAACAAGCTTTTTCATTTTGTGGACACATGGAGTCCACATATCATCTCTGCAAATAATTTGAGGACTTTCTCAGGTTTTTTATATTAAGATTGGTTGTATAAAGTGTTTTGCTATTGTTATTTATCCGTTTATGCATCATACTTAACAAGTACTTAATATTATAAACAAATTTTATGAAAAATTTTTCTAAGAGTAGAGATTATTCAAAGGGAAGAAGAAATGATGGAGAACGACCAAGAATGCACAGTGCAGTATGTACAGCTTGTGGTAAAAGATGTGAAGTTCCTTTTCGTCCAACAGGAGAAAAACCTATCTACTGTAGTAGTTGTTTTGAAAAAGAAAGAGGAGTTTCAGCGAGTAGAGGAGGCAGAGACAACAGAAGGGATAATAAAGAAACAAGAAAAATGTTTTCTGCAGTATGTGTAGATTGTGGTGTTCGCTGTGAAGTTCCTTTTCGCCCAACAGGAGAAAAACCTATCTACTGTAGTAGTTGTTTTGAAGCTGTTGATTCAAATAGGAGTGCGGGATTCAAAAAAGTAAGCAAACCAGATGGTGGTTTAAGTAAGTCGGATATTGCGTTAATTGGAGATCAGTTAATTAGTATTAATAGTAAATTAGAAAAAATACTACTGGCAATAAAACCAGAAGAAAAGAAAAATGTTGAGAAAGATGAAAAACCAAAAGATAAAAAAATTATAACAAAAGATAAAAAGAAGGTTGTTTCAAAAAAAGAAGTTAAAAAAACAACAGAGTCCGCCAAAGAAAAAAAGAAAGCAGTAAAAAAATCTTCTCCTAAAACAAAAAAGAAAGCTTAGAGAAGGGGATAAGACAATTTTTTCTACCATGTAAAGCGACTTCGCCACCACGTGGCAAGCCGATCAATCCGAGAACTTTCTCGGGTTTTTGTTTTTATGGTATAATATTTTAATGATAAACAATAGTGTTATTAAGAATAAAGTAGTAAGTGGTTGTGGTTTTTGTCAGATTATAGAAGGGAAGACATCTGCAAAAATAATTTATGAAAATGAAAGTGTGATTTGTTTTCTTTCTAAAAAATCTGAAGTTTATGGACATACTTTAATTGTTCCTAAGAAACATTATGTTAATTTTTATGATATTCCAACCGAAACACTTTGTGAATTAATAAAAGCAGTTCAAAAACTAACAATAGAATATAAAAAGAAAATAGATGCAACTGGCATGAATCTTATACATGCAAGTGGAAAGGATGGCCAGCAATCCGTATTTCATTTTCATTTTCACTTACTGCCGAGATTTAAAGATGATGGATTGGACACCTGGCCTAATTTAAAAGAAAAAAATTTTAACAATGAAGAAATTTGGAAAAAAATAAAAACAATAAGCTAACAAATTGTGGGAAACAATTAATATGGATAAATATAAAGAGTTTTTAAGAGTAGCTAAGCAGTTGAATAATGAGCTGAAAATAACTCCTGTGCTGTACGGATCGCTTGGTTTGTCAAAAATTATTCAAAAAGATTTAAACTCGCAAGACATTGATATTCTTGTTCCTCAAAAATATATTACAACTGAGTGGGATAAACTAATAAAAACTTTTCAAGAAATTAATTATCAGCTAATTAACGAGAGAGCATGAATTTGTTTTTTTAAAGAACAAAATAGGCGTTTCATACGAAGAAGATCTTTTTCCTTTTGCTGGCATAGATTATAATAATCTGAAAATTTTATCCGAAAATAGTGTAAAATATAAAATATTAGATATTAATCAGTATAAAAAAGTATACGAAGTATCAAAAAAAGATTCTTACAGGTCACAAAAAAACAACAAAAAAGATCTTGATAAAATAAAACTAATTGATGATTACTTGAAAAATTATAATTAAATATGTTAACAACTAATGTCAATATTTTATTTTTTTAATTGAGAGTTGACAAAAGTTTATTTAAAGTTAAACTTAAGATAATCTTATCAGTTAATAAAATATTAATATGGAAAAATTTATTGGGTTAAAAGAATTGCGTGAAAATGTTGAAAAGTATGCAGAACGCGTTAAAAAAGGGGAGAGTTTAATTGTGATGCGTAGATCTACTCCTCTGTTTAAGATCTCTCCTGTTGAAAATAATAATGAAGAGTGGGAGGAGGTTGTTGATTTTACGAAAATAAAAAAAGGTGGTGTTGATATAAAAGATATTCTTTCTCGTATTTGATATGGTAGATAAAATTGAAAAAGCATTAAAAAGATTAACAGAAAAAGAAAGAAAAGCAATAAAAAACACTCTTGCAAAAATTCAGAAAGAAAAAATTAAAGATCTGGATATAAAAAAATTAAAAGGCCGCAGTGATATTTTCCGAGTTCGGAAGGGATCAGTTCGTATTATTTTTCAGAAAAAAAACGAAAATATTTTAATACTATCAATCGAAAGAAGGTCAGATAAAACATATAAAAATCTAACGCCTTAAAATTAGAAAAAGATATATTTTATAAAGTGTTGTTTGTTTTTATATTATTAAAAAATTGTGAATATGGGAAAAATTAATGTTGGGATTTTGTTTGGGGGGAAGTCGGCGGAGCATGAGGTTTCTTTGCAGTCGGCAAAGAATGTTTTTGATGCTATTGATAAAAAAAAGTACAACCCGATTCTTATTTCAATAAACAAAAACGGAAAGTGGTTGATAGACAAAGACCCGGTTGTTTTAGCACCTGAAAGCAGTGGGAGAGTAATTAATCTTAGTAATGTTAATGAAGAAGTGAAAGTTGATGTTGTTTTTCCAATACTTCATGGTCCGTTTGGTGAAGACGGAACAGTGCAAGGTTTACTGAAGCTTGCCAATATTCCTTTTGTTGGCGCCAGTGTTCTTGGTTCAGCAGTGGGGATGGATAAAGATGTTATGAAGCGACTACTGCGCGATGCAGGAATACCAATAGGAAAGTTTGTTGTTTTAAAATCTCACGAACTGATTCCTGATTTTCAAAAAATAAAAAATGAGATAGGGCTACCTTTTTTTGTTAAACCAGCAAATATGGGATCTTCGGTTGGTGTCAGTAGAGTTGATAATGAAGTTGATTACAAGAGAGCAGTAAAAGAAGCTTTTAATTTTGATAACAAAATAATTTTAGAAGAGTATATTCAAGGAAGGGAAGTGGAGTGTTCGGTTTTGGGAAACGAAGATCCATTTGCTTCGGTATTGGGTGAGGTGACTTCAAATCACGAATTTTACTCTTATGATGCAAAATATATAGATGAAGAGGGGGCAAGATTAGAGATACCAGCAAAAATTTCAGATGAAGTCACGAAAAAAATACAAAAACTTGCAGTGAAAACATTTCAAACACTTTCTTGTGAGGGGTTAGGAAGAGTTGATTTTTTTCTTAAAGACAATGACGAGATAGTTGTAAATGAAATAAATACAATTCCTGGATTTACAAAAATAAGTATGTATCCAAAGTTATTGGAAGCGAGTGGAATATCATATACCGAAATTATTGATAGATTGATTCAGTTAGCAGTGGAAAGATTCAACAAAGAACAAAAACTTGAAACAAGCTACTCTGAATAATCTTTTTTCTTGACATTTTTGCTTTAGTTTGATAAAGTATTAGTATGGATTGGAAAAAAGAAGAAAACAAAAAATTTATTGAAGCTGTCTTGGCACTTGAGACGAAGAAAGAGGCCGAGAGTTTTTTGCGTGACTTGATGACTGAAAAAGAGATAGAAGAATTTGGAAAAAGATTAAAAGCGGCTAAGATGCTTCAAGAAAAAATTTCTTACTCAGTAATTGAAAAGGAAACAGGATTAAGCTCAGCTACAGTTGCTCGTGTTTCTAAGTGGCTGAACAGGGGAGAAGGTGGTTACAAAAAAATTATCAACAAAGTTCATCATCACAACTCTTTCTAATTGCGGAGAGATTTGTTTTGATGTTTTTTCTCATAAAACCAACTCCCTCCGTGATCGGAGGGAGTTTTTTTTATCCACTCAGAGTGATAAATAAAGTTCTTTTAAAAAGGAGAAAAGTTATGCAGAATCTTGTTAATTACTTTAAACATGGTGTTGTTTCAAAAACACTTGAAACGATCGGGATGGAAGTTGAAACTCAGTTTACCAACAAACAAGGGTTTCCGATTTCAACAGAAAAAAGTCAACAGATGTTAAAAAAAATGATAGAAAGGGGGTGGAGTAGTGATGTTTGCAAGAAAAATCTGATTACTGCGATTAAAGACAAGCGTGGAAACAAGATCTTCTATGAGCTTGGAAGACACCACTTGGAGGTTTCTACCTTTCCAACGACAGAAAGCAAGATCATTAAAGTTACTCAGAACTGCCTTGATCAGCTTTATGAAGTTGCTTGGGAGATCGGAGCAGAACCCTTTTTTGCTCCTGTGATGAAAACAGATGAGGACCTACTGGTTGTTCCAGATGAGAGAGATGCTGTTTGGGTTGAGTTGGATGGGAGAGAGGCACTTTCTCCACTTGCAAAAATATCTTCTGTTCAGTTTACTTTTTCCGTTTCCCTTGAAGATGCTGTTCTTGTTTTGAACAAATTTGCAAGAAAAGCAAGTTTGTTTTTAGAAGATTTTCCGCAAGAAGAAGTATGGAGAAAGTACATTAAAGAATCTCTGGCGGGATATCTTCCTGACCGTTACGGAGGACCTTTTTTCTTTTCTTCGGTTGAAGATTACTGCGAAGCACTGGCTAGGCATAATGTTGTTTCTGGGAATCACCTGATTCCCTTCTCAGAAAGCATAAATCTTGACATCTCTCTTTACTTGCGTAGTATCTGGTGGTACTTCAGATTAAAACGCTATGGAGACGACTTGTGCATTGAGGTTCGTCCGTTTCCACGGAGAGAAGATAGTAGCTTTCAAGGCCAGATGAAAAAAGTTTTAGAAGTTGTCTGCACTTAACTCCTAAAGCCCTGTATTAGATTATACAGGGCTTTTCTTTTCTCCAAGAAGAAGTGCTTCACTTCCTTTTTTATTAGCGTTGTGTGCGAAAAGAACAAAGCCATCTTTTTTTGCTTTCACTTCTTCTTTTCCATCAACTCCTATTACTTGTCCTTTTAGAACACTTTCAAAGTTTTCAAATGGTTTTACTAAAACAAATTTTTCTGTTTTCGTCATATATTTTTCGTAGATTAAAAAGTGTTCTTGCTTTTTAGTTGAAAGTTTTCCTTTTATGTGATTCCTATTTTTTAGAAACGAAATGATACTTTCTTTTGCAACCTCTACTGATTTTTTACTTTTAATATATCCACACTCAACGCAAATTCCTATCTTTCCGATGCGGTTCATATAGTAATCACTTCCTCCTGGTTCTACTTTATCAAATCCGGAAACAACTGTTTTAACTGGTATATTTTTTACAATCTCCTTTGCATTTTCTTCGCAGATAATAAAAGGTCTGCTTTTTGGAACTGAACTAGCGTGAATATCAAGAAGAGCATCGCTTTTTTTGAGATATTTTTTTAAAACTTGAGCCCTCTGATACTCGTAACTTTCTTTTTCAACTATATTTTTCGGCTCTCTAAACATCCTGTTCAGATCAGTTTCAGTGTAGCGAACATTTTTTTCAAGGGCTTTTGGATTTCCCAAAGCAAAGAAAACAACCCCTTTTTCAATTTTTATTTTTGAAATCACTTCTTTCAAGGCAACTACTCCACAACGCTCGTTTCCGTGTAATCCCGCCATAACAAAACTAATGTTTCCTTTTTCTTGCCCTGATATTTTGATAATTTTTTTAGTCATAGTATTACTTTAGCAAAGTAAAGAGATTGAGTCAAAATTTTTTTATGTTAAAATTGTTTTATTATAATTAAAAATATAAATATGGAAAACTGTATTTTTTGTAAAGTCATTAAAGGGGAGCTTCCCAGTAGCAAGGTTTATGAAGATGATGTCGTCTTAGCTTTTTTAGATGTTAATCCTATCAACAAAGGACATGTTTTGGTTATTCCAAAAGAGCATCAACAGTTTATCGCTGATTTAGATGAAAAAACATTAGGAAAAATGATGATTATTGCAAACAAGATAAACAAAGCGATTAGAAGTTCAGAGATAAAAACAGAGGCGGTTAATTTGCTTCTTTCTGATGGAGAAGTTGCCGGACAAGAGATCTCTCACGTTCATCTACACATAATACCAAGATTTAGAGGGGATAACTTTAGTTTTTCTTTTCCAAACAACGAAAGTCCAACAAGAGAGGATTTAGATGAAATATCTGAAGAGATAAAAGGACACTTAGAGATTTAGGTGCTACTTTCATCAAAGGGAAGTTTATTTTATTTTGGTTTTTGAGTGAAAGCTCTTATATGTTTTTTTGCGGTTGTTGTTTTTACACTTTCAAGCCATTTCTTGTTGGGACTTTCTTTTTTATTTGTAATTATTTCTATTATATCTCCGTTATTTAGTTGTGTTTCAAGGGAAACTAACTTTCCTTTTATTTTTGCTCCACTGGTTGTGTTTCCAACTTCAGTGTGAATAGCATAAGCAAAATCAACGGGAGTAGATCCGAGAGGAAGATCAATAACATCGCCCATCGGAGTAAAAACAAAGATTCTTTCTTTGAAAAAATCAGCCTTCAACTCTTCCTCTAATGTTTCTCGGTTTTTCTCTGATAGTTGATAATCTACAAGTTCTTTTATCCACTTTGGAATATCTTCTGGATTAATCATTTTTTCTTCTATTTTTTTTTCTGTTTTTCCATTATTTAAACTACTTCTAAAGGGAATAAGACGATTAATCCACGAAAAAGTAGTTTCTAGTTTTTTATGATCTTTTTCTTTGTAAGTTAGATGGGATGCGATTCCGTACTCTGCATCGTTATGCATCTCTTTAGTTTTTATCTGAATCTCTAAAACATTTCCGTATCCAGTGAAAATTGTAGTATGAAGTGCTTTATACCCGTTTGTTTTTGGAAGAGCGATGTAATCTTTAATTCTGTTAGGAAGAGGTTTCCATGTTTTGTGAATTATTCCAAGAACTCGATAACAGTCATCAACATCAGAAAGGATAATCCTTAATGCAGAAATGTCGTAAACTTTTTCTATGTTCCACTCTTTTCTCAGTAGTTTTTTATATAAACTGTAAAGAGTTTTTATTCGGTAATCAAGATTAAAATCTATTATCTGGTTTTTTGCAAGAACTTTTTTTATTGACTTTTGAAACTTTTCCAAGTTTTTTGCATCTTTTTTGTTTTTTTGATTTAAAAGTTTTTTTGTTTCTTGATACTCTTTTGGAAAAACATATTTAAAAGAAAGATCTTCAAGTTCACGACAAAGTTTTCTTACTCCAAGTCGGTAAGCAATAGGAACATATATTTCTAGTGTTTCTTTGGCGATTCTTTCTTTTTTGTAGTCGGGAACATATTCAAGTGTTCTCATATTATGAAGACGATCGGCAAGTTTAATAATAATTACTCTGATGTCCTGAGAAACAGCAACAAAAAGTTTTCGTAAACTTTCTCGGTGTCTTTCCGCTCCACGATATTTTAATTTTTTAAGTTTAGTAACTCCTTCAACAAGAAAAAGAACATCTTTTCCAAATTTTTTTTCTACCTCTTCTTCTGATGCTTTTCCATCTTCTACTATATCGTGCAAAACGCCAGCAGAAATTGTTTTTGCACTCATTCCCAGTTCAGCTAAAATTTTTGCAGTTTCATAAACATGATCAAAATACGGCTCACCAGAGAGTCGTTCTTGCCCTTCGTGTTTTTCTTTAGAAAAATCAAAAGCACTAAGGATTAGCTCTGAATCTTTTTCTGATATTCCTCTTGCTTTATTTATTATTTCTCTTGCTCTTTCCATATATTTCTTATATTATAACTAATAAAAATTTAATAGCAAAATGAAAGTTGAAAAAAATAAAAAAATACTTTTCTTAATGAGTTATGTTTTGGTTGCGTGTGCCCTTATGTTTTGGTTGAAGTTGGATTATTTTTTTACACTTTTAATAATTCTTGTTCCGCCAACTATTATTAACTTTTTATGGCTAAAAGATTCTCGTTTAAAGATAACTATTTTTTCAGTTATTACTGTTCTTCTTTTCGCTCCTCCGATTGAGATATCAGCAAGATTGGCTGATGTTTGGGAAGTGCAAACATCGTTTCCTGAATTTTTAGGATTAGTTTCTGTTGAAAATATGCTTTTTGCTTTTATCAACTTTTTTTGGATTCTCGTTTTTTATGAGTACTTTGTTGATGGAGACAAAGGAAAGCTTATTTCTAAAAAGTTTAAATACATAGTAACTCTTTTTTGTTTGTTCTCCGTTTTAATATATAGTTTGTATGCTTATAATAAAGAAATTGTTGCTCTTAATTATTTTCAGATAGCGTTTTTAATATTAGTCATTCCAGCGGTTATTATGTTTTCAAAAAAACCGCAACTTCTTAAAAAAACAGTTTTGCCAACTTTGTTTTTTGCTTTAGTTTTTTTTGTTTACGAGCTTGTTGCTTTGAAAATAGGAAACTGGTGGTGGCCTGGAGATTACTGGCTTACATTTACTGTTTGGGGCGAAATTTTTCCAGTTGATGATATAATTATATGGTACTTTTTATCAACACCGGTTCTTATCGGAGGATATGAGTTTTTTGTTGATGACTGGGATTAGAAAAAGTGCTATAATCAAGAAAGTTTTAATATAAATATATGAGTGAAAAAATAACAAAATATTACAGCTCTGTTTTAAGAAGGAAAGCAGATTCTGTTTCTCTCAATGAAGAAACGAAAGAGTTGATTAAAAGAATGAAAAAAGCAGTGAAAGAACACGACGGAATAGGATTGGCAGCTCCTCAAATTGGTGAGTCAAAAAGAGTAGTTGTTGTTGAGACAGGAGAGGACTTTACCGCTTTTTTAAATCCAGAAATAATAGAAAAAGGAAAAGAAACAGTAACAACCAAAGAAGGGTGTCTTAGTGTTGATGGAGTTTGGCTTGATGTTGAGAGAGCAAATAAGATTAAAGCAAAAGCATTAACTGAGCAAGGAGAAGAAGTAGAAATAAGCACAGAGGGATTTCTTGCAGTTGTTTTGCAACACGAGATAGACCATCTCAATGGTGTTTTGTTTATTGATAGAGTTGGTTTTTTTAAAAAAACAAAAGCAGTAATTATTTATTACTTTAAAAAATACTTTTATGTCTTCAAAAAATCTCGCTGATTTAATAAAAGATAAAGGTTATCTTGAAAATAAAAGAATATATAATGCCTTTTGCAAGATAGATCGGAAAGATTTTGTTCTTCCCGATGTTCAAAAGTATGCCTATGAAGACGCTCCACTTTCTATCGGTTCTGGACAAACAATATCTCAACCATCAGTAGTTGCTTTTATGTTAGAAAAGTTAGATCCTCAAAAAAATGACAAAGTTTTAGACATAGGATGTGGATCTGGTTGGACAACTGCACTTTTAGCAGAAGTAAGCAAAGAGGTTGTGGGAATAGAAGTTATCCCTGAACTGAAAGTATTTGGAGAAGAAAATATTTCAAGATATGATTTTATTAAACAAGGAAAGGTGAAGCTTTTTTGTGATGATGGCTACAAAGGGTTTTTAAAAGAAGCTCCTTACGATAAAATTCTTGTCTCAGCAGCACTTCCTGAAATGGGAGAGCTTCCTTTTATATGGAAAGAACAACTAAATGAAGGAGGGGTTATTGTTGTTCCTGTTAAAAACTCAATATATAAATTAACAAAAAACAAAGGAGAGTTTGTTCAAGAAGAGTATTCTGGCTTTACTTTTGTTCCTCTTGTAAAAAACAATAAAAATGAAGAATAAAAAAACGCTTTTTTCTTTGTTGTCTCTTGTTTTATTAAATTTAGTTTTTTTCGGATGGGTTGTTAATTCTGTTTTTTATTTTTCTTGGGAAGGGGATATTGTTTTCAAAGTAGAAAAAGGAGATAGGGTTTTTGATATTGGAGAAAAACTTGAGAAAGAAAGTGTTATAAAGAATAGATTTGTTTTTGTTGGATATACTTTTATAACAGGCAAAAACAAGGGTCTTCAAGCGGGAACTTATTATCTTCACTCAGGAATGAATATGATTGATGTTGCTGATCTTTTTTATAGCGGGCAAGTTTCTTTTGAAAACATAACAGTGATAGAAGGATGGTCTTTGCGAGAAATAGGGGATTATTTTCAAGAGAAAGAGATAGGAAGTAGAAGTGATTTTTTTGAAATAACAGGACTGTCAGAAGAACAAGCAAAATTACTAGGATTAGAAAAAAAAGATAGTAATTTTTCTTATCAAGACATTGATATTTTAAAAGACAAACCAGAAGGTGACTCTTTAGAGGGTTATCTTTTTCCTGATACCTACAGAGTTTCAGACGATGATAATATTGAAGATGTTGTTTTGATGATGATTAAAAACTTAGAAAGAAAAGTATCTGGTGATATTGCTGAGAAGATTAATTTGTTTGGAAAAAATATGCACGAAGTGATAATTATGGCGTCTTTGTTAGAAAAAGAAGTAATTACCATTGAAGACAAAAGAAAAGTTGCTGATATCTTATGGAGAAGAATTCAGATTGGAATGCCTCTTCAGGTTGATACTACTGTTAATTATATTACAGGAAGAAAGGGGATAGATGTGACGACAAAAGAGATGGAAGTTGATTCTTTATATAACACATACAAGTACAAAGGGTTGCCAGAAGGGCCTATTTGCAATCCGGGAATTGAAAGCATTGAAGCAGTTGTTACTCCGATAGAAAATAATTACTGGTATTATCTTTCTGACCCAGAAACAAAACAAACAATTTTTAGTACTACTCACGAAGAACATATTCAGAATAAAAATAAATATCTAAGGTAATCTTACTTATGAATAAAAAAATTATGATGGTTGTTGCTGAAAAAGATTTTATGGATGAAGAGTATTTTACTCCGAGAGAGATTTTTGAAAAAAGGGGGTTTCAAGTTAGCGTTATGAGTAGCAAGAAAAATTTGGCAGTAGGTTTTTTTGGAGGAGAAGTAGTAGTTGAGTTTACCCCGGAAGATTTTGATCTTAATAATTTTAGTGCTCTTGTTTTTGTTGGAGGATCTGGAGCACTTCAGTTTTTGGATAATGAAACTTTTTATAAGATTATTCAAGAAGCAGAAAAGAAAAAAATTGTTTTAGGAGCGATATGTATTTCTCCAGTTATACTTGCAAGCGCAGGAGTTTTAAAAAACAAGAAAGCAACAGTTTGGTCATCTAATATGGATAAAAGGGGAGTATCAAGATTAAAAAAAGAAAACTCTTTTTATCAGAAAGAAGATGTTGTTGTTGATGGAAAGATAGTTACTGCTAACGGCCCAGAGGCGGCCACTGAATTTGCTGAAAAGGTAGTTGAGGTGGTTGACAAAAAAGACAGAAAGGGTGTATAATGAAGCGTCCACAGACAGCAGGGGTCGGGGATTCTCCCATACTTAATAATCCTGCCGAGGATAAATATTGGTCGATGTTTTATCTTGTCTGTGGTAGGGTTCGCCCTAAACAGATTTTTTATTTATTATGGCTATAAACAAAGAAAAGAAAAAAGAAATAATTGAAGAGCTTCGTAGTAATATTGCAAAACAAGAAGTAGTTTTCTTTATAAACTTTAAAGGAATTAAAGGAAATGATTCTGCAAAATTAAGAAGCGAGCTTTTTGAAAATCAAGCAAAGGTTGTTATTGCCAAAAAAACACTTGCAAAGATTGCTTTTTCAGAAGAGAAGATTGATTTTGATCCTCTTACTCTTGAAAAAGAAGCAGGTTTTGTTTTTGGCTTTGAAGATGTCGCAAAAACAGCTAAAGTTCTTTGTAAATTTGACAAAGAAGGGGTTGTTTCCGTTCTTGGCGGATTTTGCGAAGGAAAAGCTTTAACTGCAGATGAAGCAAAAATGATAGCAGACCTTCCTACAAGAGAAGAACTGCTTGCAAAGATGGTTGGAAGCATTGCTTCTCCAATAAGTGGATTTATGCAAGTACTTCAAGGAAACACAAGGGGTCTTATCACTGTTTTATCAAAAATTAAAGCTTAAATTAATAAAGTAAATTAATAAAATTATGGCTGAAGAAAAAAACACAAAAGAAGAAGTTAAAGAAGAAAAAGAAGATAAAAAGGAAGTTGAAGTTCCTAAGAAGTTTGCAGAGTTAGTTGAAAAAATAGAAAATCTTTCTGTTTTAGAACTTTCCGAACTTGTAAAAGTTTTAGAGGAGAAGTTTGGAGTTTCTGCTGCTGCTCCTGTCGCTGTTGCTGCTGCTCCTGGAGCTGTTGCTGGTGGCGGTGAAGAAGGAGAAGAAGAGAAGAGCGAGTATGCAATTCATCTTAAAGGAGTAGGGGACAAAAAGATAGAAGTTATCAAAGCAGTAAGAACAATTACTGAACAAGGATTAAAAGAAGCAAAAGATATGGTTGATGCTGTTGTTGAAGGACCACAGGTGATCAAAGAAGGAGTTCCTGCTGATGATGCAAAAAAAGCAGAACAACTACTTAAAGATGCTGGAGCAGTAGTAGAATTGAAGTAGTTATATTTCAAAATCTAAGAGATATACCTGTTTGTTTACAAGCAGGTATATTTTTTTTCCATCACTGCTAACGGCAATATCACTTAACCCTTTTAGTTCTTTTAAGTATAACTGTTTTAACAACTTTCCTTCTTTGCTAACAACAACAACTCTTTCTTCTTCTTTATCAAAAACAAAGAGATGATTATAGCGAGAGGTATAAAGTTCTTTTTTGCTTGAGAGAGGTGGAAAGATTGAGAAGTTTACAACTTCTTTTTTTTCACGCATATAATAGCGGTGAATATCTCCATCTTTGTCTAAAATAAAAACTGAACCGTCAATTGCAACTGATCTTCCGTTCTCAACTCGTTCTTCTTTGTTTTTTGTCCAGAAAAAAGGATTTTTATCGCTATAATTTACCATATATCCTTGGCTATCAAGAAAATAAGGATTTCCGAGGAAGAAAGACAACGACAAGAAAGTGCAGTCATCATAAGGAAGGTTTAGCGTCTTTTTCAAGATATTATTTTTTTCAACCGTATAAAGATTATCAGGGGGTGAAAAGAAAAACACCTTATTATTGTCACTTGAAGCAGTTACGGGAAAGTGACCCTCTTCAAGGGAGTATGATTTTTCAGAGTTAAGAACTTCTATAACTGAACTGTTGGTTGAGTAAAGATAAATATCTTCTCCGTTAAAGATTATTTTTTCGGGATTTATCTTTTTTGCCTCCCCGAGGAGAGTTAACTCTTCAACAAACTCCCCAGAATAAAAAGTAACTAAATGTTCTTTTATTGAAAGATAAGTTTCATTAATCTCCTTGCTTGAAATATCTTCTTTTTTTAAGCTTTCTGTTTCTTGAAGTAGTTCTTTTATTTTTTCTATATCGTTTTTTTCTTTTGCTTCACTAAACTCTTCTTCTATATTTAAAATAGTTTTTCCCAGTTTTATTTCTTTTGTTTTTTCTTGAAGATTGCTAGCAACACTCCCTATTATTAAAAGGCAGGGGATTACTATAATTAGAAGAAGCATTTTTTTATTAGGTTTTATCTTTTTGATACCTTTTTTTATAAAAAATAAAAACTCTTCTCGATAAAAAAACAAAATAAAGTTACGAGCTATTTTTTTAAAATTAAACCTTTCTTTTTTTTCTGAGACGATGGATTTTTTTGTCTTTTTTTTATCTTCTGCTTGATTATCAACAACAGTTAGCAGTCCAGATATATTTTTAAAATTACCGTTAACTAAAGTAGATATTTCTTTTATAATTTCGTTGTTCCAATTAATCTCTTTTATTTTTCTGGTAATTTTTTTGTTTGAAAAAAGTTGATTTACTTCAGTCGTTGATATTATTAGTTTTTCTTTTTTATTTATCTTTCCAGAGATGACACTTTGAAATAGTTTTGGTTCGTAAGTGTAAAAAGATTCAGTTAGATCTTCAATTTTTTTACTGCTTGTTTTTATTATTTTTATTCTTCCTATTTTTGAGATATAAAAATTATTATTTTTTATTAAAAACAAAGCAATATCAAGTTTTCCATTATAATCTCCGTTTGAGATAATCTCATTTGCCTTTTTTAATGATCTTTCAAATGCTTTTTGAAGGTTAAGAGTTTTTTCTTTGTAGTACTCTTTTTTTATCTGGTTGAATGCTGTCTCAAGAAAGTCAAGGTTTTTCTTTTCTCTTTCGGAAACTTCTCCAACCATATAAAGAAATCCTAATTTTTTTTCTGATTGATTAGGACTGTGTTGAAAGTTTTTGAAAGTTTTCTTGTTGGGATTAAAATAAAGTTCAAATATTTTCATAACTTGATTATATTTAATATTTCTATTTTTGACAACAGCTAACTCGTTGATGTATAATAATTCAAAAAAAAGGGACGAGTAGCTCAGCTGGCTAGAGCGCTGCGTTCACATCGCAGAGGTCACAGGTTCAAGTCCTGTTTCGTCCACAGTAGTTAACTCCTCACTTTGAGGAAAAAGCTCTTTTAACAAGGAGGTGTGTTATGGAAAGAAGTGTCTTTGATAGTATCTCGCCAATTGATTACCGCTACTGGGACAGCGAGGTGGCCGTTTATCTTTCAGAAAACGGCTTTACTCGTTACAAACTGATTGCAGAGTATGCTCTCGTTAAGGTCTTGTATCGGAGGGGAGTGTGCTCTGAAAAAGTTGTGAAAGAAGTTGAAGAGGCCTGTAAAAAAGTATCCACAGAGGAGGTCTATAAAGAAGAGAAGAGGATAGGGCATGATATCAGAGCCCTTGTAAACTCTATCTGTTCTAAGATAGACCGTAAAGCAAGACCGTTCGTTCACAGAATGGCAACATCTTTTGATATCTCTGACTCGGCAAACGCGGCCAGGTACAAGGATGTCATTACAGATGTTCTTTTGCCAAACCTTTTTGAATTACGAGAGGTTTTGGCGAAGATTGCCTTTCGGGAGTCCGAGACAGTTCAGATCGGACGGACACACGGTCAGCACGCTGTGCCGATAACCTTCGGGTTTGCGATTGCCGAGTATGTTAATCGGATTCAGGACTCAGCGGAGCACCTTGAGTATCTTCTGGAGAAGATTCCAGGAAAGTTCTCAGGGGCGGTGGGGGCGTATAACGCTCTTAAACTTTTTTTTGACGATCCAGAGGATTTTGAAAGAGATTTTCTCTGGGAGCTGGGACTTGTTCCAGCAAGACAATCAACGCAGGTTGTTCCGCCGGAGCCACTGATAAGGGTTTTCAGCGAAATTGTCGCTATTGCAGGAATCCTTGCTAATCTTTCGGATGATATGAGAAACCTGCAACGAACCGAAATCGGAGAAGTGGGGGAGCGATTTGGAGCCGAACAAGTCGGTTCGTCAACGATGCCCCAGAAAAGAAATCCGATCAACTTTGAAAACGCCAAGTCCCTATGGAAGATTGTTCTTCCAAGGATTATCACGGTGTTTATGGATCAGATCAGTGAACACCAACGGGATTTGACGAACTCTGCTTCGGCAAGAACTTACGGAGAGATGATCGCTTATGTCGTTTCAATAATAAAACGACTCAAGCGAACGATGGAAAAACTTGTTGTTGATCCGGAAAATCTGAAAAGAAACTTTGAGATGCAGAAAGATTTTATCGCTGCCGAGCCGTTATATCTTATCCTTGCTTCTCTCGGGCATCCCAGTGCCCATGAAAAGGTAAGAAAGCTTACTTTGAAGATGCAAGAGGAAGGAGTAACGCTTAGAGAGGCGATTAACGGCGATCAGGAGCTTGACCCCTACATCAGGGAGATGACCGAAGAACAAATAGGGGTTATCATAGATCCTTTGGAATACACGGGAATAGCGAAAGAAATTGCACGGAGGACAATTTCTTAAACAATCAAACACTTTAATCCAAAAGGGGGCTTTGTCTGAAACAAGCCCCTTTTTTAATTTCAAATTATTTGTTGTTTTGAATTTAGTATTTAGAATTTGTTTAGAATTTAGGATTTCGTGCTTAGGATTTTATTATAATAATTATATCTTTTATAGCCACTATAACTATTATACTGGATTCCCGCCGGAGTATAACCCTGCTCCGAATGGTGCGGGGCGGGAATGACAAAAGGTAGTAAGCGGGAGTAGGGGGTTGACAAATTTTTAAATAAAAATAAAAATTTTTTATTATAATTTAACCTGTTTCTGCGATAAGCGAAAATTATATTTTCGTATAAACGGAGAAACATATTATTATGAATATTATAAGAAGACCCTTTCAAGATTTTGATGAGTTTTTCAATGAAGATGATAACTGGTTTTTCCCAGTTTTCTCAAGAAAGACATCAGACCCAGAGATGGATATTTACGAAACCGAAAAAGATGTTGTTGCAAAGATAAGCGTTCCTGATTTTAACTCAGATGATATAAAGATCTCAATAGAAGATGATGTTCTTAAAGTAAGTGGTGAGTTTAAAGAAGAAAACAAAGAAGAGCAAGGGAAAAACTACTGGAAAAAAGAAATAAGAAAAGGTTCGTTTAGTAGATCGGTTAGGTTGCCAGCTAATGTTGATCAAGAAAAAACAAAAGCTTCATACGAGAAAGGATTGCTGGAAGTTGTTATGCCTAAAAAAGAACCAGAGAAGAGAAAAGAAAAAGAGATCAAGATTACAAGCAAGTAAAAACAAAAAACCCTTCGGTGAACCGAAGGGTTTTTTGTAGAGAGAGTTTTATAACTCTTCTTCGTCTTCGTCTTCAAATTCAAGATCTTCGTCGTCATCAAGATCTTCGTCATCAAGGTCTATATCTAAATCATCATCCAAATCTTCTTCTTCGTCGTCGTCACCTTCTTCTTCGTCGTCATTTTCTTCTTCTTCATCAATGATGATTTCTTTGTTTAATTCTAACATTTTATTTTACTTCTTTTTACCTTAACAGTAAAAAGAAAAAAGGTTATTTTAATTTAATTGAAATCGACCTTTTAAATGAGGTTACCCTCGAGAAACATTATATCTATAAATGAATGATTGTCAAGGAAAAACAAAAATAATTTGATTTGTATTTATTTTTACTTGTATTATAATCTTTATATATGTGGCAGTTAATAAAAAAGAAAAGCATACTTCTTTCTTGGCTCTCATGGCATTATGTTGTTGCCATGAAAGAGTTGTTGATTATGTGTAAAGATTTTTTTCTTTTCACCTCTTACTACTTTTCAATTCCGTTTTTGCTTAGAACTCTTTTTTATCCTTGGAGAAAACAAAAAATATATAAAGAAAAAGGATTTGACATTGCTTCTTTTTTTGACGCTCTTCTTTTTAACGCATTTTCTCGTTTTATGGGAGCGCTCATCAGAACAGTTGTAATTTTGATCGGAGTTGTTGCTCAGATAATAACAGTTTTTGTTTCTTTTCTTATTATTTTATTTTGGATACTTTTACCAGTAGCAGTGGCGTTATCACTTCCTATTTATATATGGCTAATTTTAACTTAAAAAAATCAGCAATTTATCCAGCGTTAACGCTTGGGAAAATAGTTTTTTTCCGCCGGGCAGATATTTTCAAGATATTTTTTCTTTTTGGGGGAGTTGTTTTTTCTATTGCTTACTCTTTTAATTTTTGTTTTGAAACAAAGTGGCCTTTTCTTGAGTTTGCAATTTTGTTTTTTGTTTTATCGCTTGTTTTTTTTGAAGTTGATCTGTTCTTTAGAAAATATTTGAAAAATCCAAAATTATTAATAGATAATGATGTTGCGACTGAAAATATAGAAGAAGTAAATATTGCTGACTTTTTAAGTTATGAAAGTGCGGTGATTTTTGAAGAAGCACAAAAGGTTAAAGGAGCTGATTCTCATACTATTCTTTTGGTTCTTCTTGAAAAAACAAAAGATATGGATTTTGTTTTTCATCGAGCACTAATTGACAAGAACCTTATTATTTATGATCTGCGATCAGTTGTCCAAGAAAGAAAAAATAACAACGACACCTATAGTCATTGTTTTTTGAAAACGATAAAAGATTCTCTTTTCGTTGCAGAAAAAAGAAAAGCAAAAAAAATAACGCCAGAGGATATTTTTGTTGCTTTAATTGATAATAACAGATATCTACAAGAAGTAATTTATAAAAAAGAGATAAACAAAGAAGATGTTTTTCAACTAACTTCTTGGAATCTTCGTCTCAAAGAAAAAGAAAATCCATTTCTTTATAGAAATCTTTTAAAGAAGGGAAGTATCGGATTAGAGTGGACTTCAGGATATACTCCTTTTTTAGATAGATTTTCTAGAGACATAACTAATGAAGTTAAACGAGGTGGATTTCAAGAAACAATTGGACACCAAGAAGAGATAAAGTCAGTAGAGCGAGTTTTATCAAGAGGAGAGGTGAACAGCCCTATTATTGTTGGAGAACCTGGCGCGGGAAGAAGAAGCGTTGTTAGACAGATTGCAAAAAATAGTTTTTTGGGAGTTGGTGCAGAATCAGTAAAACACAAACGATTCCTTGAAGTGGATCTTCCGTTGATTATTTCTTGCTTTGATAATAAAGAGGATGTAAGAAGCACCATTGATAAGATCTTCACAGAAGCGTATCGGGCAGGGAACATAATCTTAACAATTAATAATTTTCATAATTTTGTTGGAGAAAAAGAAAAGATGGGAGTTGTTGACATCTCTGGGGTTCTTTCTTCTTACTTACAAGTTCCATCTTTCAGAGTTATCGGAGTAACAAACTATACTGGTTTCAGAAAAACAGTTGAAAAGAATGAACGAATTACTTCTTTAATGGAAAAAATTGAGATTAAAGAAGTTGATGAAAAAGAAACATTACTTTTACTTGAAAGATTTGGACTATACTTTGAAAGAAGATACAAAAGAATGATTTCTTTTATTGCTTTGAAAGAAGTGATAAGTTTGTCTGACCGATATATAATGAAATCTTGTTTCCCAGAAAAAGCGATAGATCTTTTAGAAGAAACGATGACTTATGTTTCTCAATTAGAGGATTATATTGTTCTTCCTTCTCATGTTCAAAAAATTGTTTCTGAGAAAACAGAAGTTCCAGTTGGGAAAATTGACAACAAAGAGAAGAAGATTCTTCTTGATATGGAAAAGCTTTTAGGAGAAAGAATAATTGGACAAGAAAGGGCAGTAAAAGCTGTTTCTCTTGCTCTTCGTAGAAACCGAGCAGGAGTTGATTTAAGAAAAGGATTAATTGGTAGTTTTCTTTTCTTGGGTTCAACTGGAGTTGGAAAAACAGAAACTGCAAAAGCGCTTGCTGATATTTATTTTGGAAGCAAAAAAAGAGTGAACAGGATTGATATGTCTGAGTTTCAAAGCATTTCTGATGTTTCAAGATTAATAGGATCATTTCAGGAAGAAGGAGTTTTAGTTTCGGGAGTAAAAGAAGATCCTTTTTCGTTAATTCTCTTAGATGAGATAGAGAAAGCCCATCCTGATATTTTAAATTTGTTTTTACAAGTTCTTGATGAAGGACACATTACAAGTGGAAGAGGGGAGAAGATTGATTTTAGAAACTGTATGTTGGTTGCAACAAGCAATGCTGGGTATCAGATAATAAATGAGGTTTTAGAACAGAACGACGATCTTCAAGAAGCAAAAGAAAAAATACTGAAAACTATTTTTCGTAAATCTATCTTTAGACCAGAGTTTGTTAATCGCTTTGATGAAGTAGTTCTTTTTAATTCTTTAAAAAAAGAAGATCTACTGTTTATCGCTGACATAAATTTGGAAAAAATAAAAAAGCACTTGAAAAAAAAGGATATTGATTTTGAAATTAGTAGCGAGTTAAAGAAAAAAATTGTTGAAATTAGTTACGATCCCTTGTTTGGAGCAAGAGAGATGCAGAGAGTGATCCAAAACAAAGTAGGCGATTCACTTTCTTCTGCAATCTTGAAAGAAAAAATAAAAAGAGGAGATAGCTTCAAGGTTAATCCGGAAAATTTCAAAATAATAAAAGACACAAAAAACTAACTCACCCGTCAACATCAAGCGTCAACACTTCCAAACAAATTTCCAAGATCTCACCTTGGGATTTTTTTGTTTGTAAAAATTACTTTGATAAGGTAAAATATACATAATAACAAAAGGGGAGATGTCAAAAATAAAAAATTTTTAACTGATAAAAATAATGAATAAAAAATCTGAACTTTATTTTTTATTGGGGCTACTTGGAATAATATTTGTTCTGGCATTTTTTATTTTCAAGCCCTTCCTTTATGCGTTGGCGCTTGCGGTGATATTCGCGACTGTCTTTAGGCCTCTTTATGAAAGAATTAAAAAATTCTTTAAGGGACAGAAAGAAGTTGCTTCGTTAGTTACAATCTTTGTGGTTACGATATTTGTACTTGTGCCACTTATTTTTTTGGGTTTACAGATAATTGAGGAGGTGCAAGGCGTTTATAGTTCCCTTACTCAAGACAAGGAAAGAGAAACCTTCTTGATTACCATCGACAATCTTGCAAACGATATTAAAGAAAGTGTTCCTTTTTTGGAAAGTGTTTCTTTAGATATAGAGAAGTACGCTAAACAAGGAGCTGGTTGGGTGGTTAAGAATCTTGGCTTAGTGTTCTCAAGTATAGCTCAGCTGATATTAAATATAGGTGTTTTCCTTATGTGTTTGTATTACTTGTTAAAGGACGGACCGGATTTTAAAAAGAAGCTTATTCAGATAAGCCCCTTATCTGATAATTATGACGAGGTAATTTCCAGTAAACTTCAAAGAGCAGTGAACGCGGCAATGAAGGGAAGCATTTTAATAGCGGTCATACAAGGTATAGTAAGCTCTATCGGATTTGTGATATTTGGGATACCTAATCCTTTTTTATGGGGAGCGGTAGCAGCAATAGGAGCACTTATACCAGGCGTTGGAACTACTGTAGTTCTTGTGCCTGTTGTAATATTCTTATTTCTCACCGCTGGTCTGTGGCCTGCTGTTGGGCTTTCTATTTGGGGAGCTGTGGCAGTAGGTTCGATTGATAACTTCTTAGGTCCGAAATTAGTAGGGCGAGGAATGCGTCTTCATCCACTCGTTGCTTTCTTGTCAGTCCTAGGAGGAATTGCTTTCTTTGGCCCTGTCGGTTTCTTATTCGGACCTATAATCATAAGTTTATTTTTTGCCTTAATTGATATTTATCTTTCTTTAATAAGGAAAAGCTATAAACAAGAACAATAAACTAAAATAGAAATATAAGTAGTACTAATTAATGACAAAGGTTGCACCTTTGTCATTTTTTTTGTTTATGGAGAAGTCGGGGTTGACAATGTTTAGTTTGTGGAATAAAATGGGATTGTGATACAAAACTGTGGAAAAAAGTGGGGAAAATTACAATAGCTTGTGGAAAACTATGTTTATCGGAGAATACACATATAAAATAGATGACAAAAAGAGAGTAGCAGTACCCCCTAAGTTTCGTGATGATTTGAAAAAAAAGGCAGTGGTCACCAGAGGACTTGATAACTGTCTTTTTCTTTATTCCACAGAAGAGTGGCAGAAGATAGCGGAAAAGATAAGTCAACTACCATTTGGACAGCATGACGGAAGAGGTTTTTCAAGAATAATGCTTAGTGGAGCAATGGAAGTAGAGTTTGATTCATTAGGAAGAATTCTTGTTCCTGACTACTTGAAAGAGTATGCATCTTTAAAGAAAGATGTCGTTGTTGCTGGAGTTTATAACCGTATTGAGATCTGGGATAAATCAGTATGGGAGAACTACAAGTCAAAAACAGAAAAAGAACTTGGTAATATTGCAGAGAGATTAAGCGACATTTAATATGCACATACCAGTTTTAAAAAATGAAGTTTTGCACTTTTTAAATCCAAAACCAGGAGAAAATTTTATTGACTGCACTGGTGGTGAAGGGGGATACTCAGAGGCGATTTTAGAAAAGAACGGTCCCAACGGGTTAGTGTTGGCATTTGAGTGGGATGAGGAGGTTTGTGAAGCTTTAAAAAAGAAAGAAAACGAAAGATTTGTTGTTATTAATGAGTCGTACACAACAATAAAAGATGTTGTTCAAGAAAGAAAGATATCACCGGTTTCAGGAGTTGTTTTTGATTTAGGTTTTTCAAGTTTTCATATTGATGAAAGCAAAAGAGGGTTTTCTTTTATGAGAGATGAACTACTTGATATGAGATACAGCAAAAATAATCCGGTGACAGCTTATGATGTTGTCAATAAATATAAAGAAAAAGATCTTTTATATATTTTAAAAAAGTGGGGAGAGGAAGATTTTTTTAAAGAAGTTGCAAGAAAGATAGTCACAGAAAGAGAAAAACTTCCAATAGAAACAACTCAGGATCTGGTGAAAGTAATAGATATGGCGATTCCTGATATTTATAAAAAGAAACAGAAGATAAACTTTGCAACAAAAACATTTCAGGCAATAAGAATTGCAGTTAATGGAGAAATATTAGCGATAGAGCATACTCTTCCAGAAGCACTTGATGTTTTAGAAGAAGGAGGAAGATTAGTTGTAGTTTGTTTTCATGGAGGAGAAGAGAAAGTTGTTCGTAGTTTTTTTAAAAATGCAAAAATTAAACTACTTACTGAAAGTCCAGTGACTCCATCACAAGAAGAAGTTTTTAAAAATTTTCGTTCAAGGTCGGCAAAATTATACGCAGGAGTAAAAAAATAAAAACAAAAATGAAAAAAATAATTAAAACTTTTCAAATTTCGCTTTTACTGCTTTTCATTCCACTTGTTGCTTTTTGTGTTTTTCAGATTACAGGAATGACAAAAGAAAAAAAATTAACACAACAGTATCAGAGAGAGATTGACAATATTGTCAATGAAGATATGTTTATTGTCCTTAGTGAAGAAGTTTCTTTAAAGCAAGCTGAAGAATTTGCTCGTGAAAGAGATTTTATTGATGTTGAAAACTTCGTTTATATAGAAGCTCCTTCCAACAAAGTCGTTTTGGGAGAGTAAGATAATTATTGCAGGTTATGAAAAATAATCGTTTGTGGTTTGTTTTTGTTTTTTTACTTTTGTTTTCGACGGCTTTTTCTTGGCGTCTTTTTTCTTTACAAGTCATTGATCAAGAAAAATGGAAAGCTCAAGCCGAAGGACAGCAAAAGTTTTTTAGTCCTTTGCAAGGACAGAGAGGGGATATTTTTTTAAAAGATAAAGATGGAGATCTTTTTACAGTTGCAACAAATAAAAAAATATATCATGCATATATTTCTCCAAGAGAAGTTTTAGATGAAGAAAAAAGTGTCTTTGCCAAAGAAATTTCATCTATTTTGGGTCTTGAAGAAGATTTTGTATTAGAAAAATTAAAAAAAGATAACTCTTTTGAAGTTTTAAAGAAAAATATAAGTAGTGATGAGCTGGAAGCAGTTAGGGAAAAAGAAAAAATTTACGAACAAGAAGTTGTTGTTCGTCACTATCCCGAAGGAGAGATGGCTTCTCAACTGATTGGTTTTGTGGGGGGAGAGGGAACTGGTCAGTATGGAGTAGAGCAGTATTATGAAAATATATTAAAAGGAGAAGTTGGCACCAAAGAAGGAATTGGAAAACTTATAATAAAGAACTCAGCAAAGAAAGGGGAAGATTTAATTTTAACAGTTGACTATAACATTCAGTATTTTGTTGAAAAAAAATTAGAGGAAGTAGTTGAAAAATTAGATGCAAGAAAAGGAACGGTGCTCGTCGGAGATCCTTTTACAGGAGAAGTAATTGCTGTTGCAAATTATCCAACATTTAATTTAAACAACTACTCTGAATTTGATGTAGATCTTTTTAAAAACACTGCACTTCAAGAAACATTTGAACCAGGATCTGTCTTTAAGCCGATTGTGATGGCGATTGCCCTTGAAGAAGAGGTTGTTTCTCCAGAAGATGAGTTTCTTGATACTGGAGAAAAAAGAGTGTACGGACGGAAGGTTTTTAATTATGGAAAAAAATCTTACGGTCTTGTTGATATGACAGAGATTATAAAAAAATCAATTAATACTGGGATGGCCTATGTTGTGGAAAAAATAGACAAAGAAGCATATGTTGATTATTTGAAAAATCTTGGTTTTTTTCAGCTAACGGGAGTTGATATTCACGGAGAAGTTTTTAATAAAAATGAAAATTTTCTTAAAGGATATGACATAAATTATGTCACTTCATCTTATGGGCAAGGAGTAGAAGTAAATGTTTTTCATCTTTTCTCAGTATTTAGCGCTATTGCGAACGGAGGAACACTTGTCAACCCCTATGTTGCTGAAAATATTGAAAAATTAGAAGTTTCTGAAAGAAAAGTTTTTTCTAAAGAAACAGCATTAGAAATTACAAAAATGATGGTGGAAACAGTTGAAGACGGATTTGGGAAGTCAGCAAAAATTCCTGGATATTATATTGCTGGGAAAACAGGGACTGCAGAGGTTGCTTGGTCAAAAATAGGAGAAGAAGGAGTTGGATATTCTGATGAAACAATACAAGGGTTTGCTGGGTTTGCTCCCGCTTTTGATCCGCAGTTTGTTATTATTGTTAGAATAGACAATCCATCGACAAAATCTGCAGAAGTTTCAGCTGCTCCTTTGTTTAAAGAGATTGCTGATTATATTTTTAAATACAAACAAATAGTTCCAGATTATGAGAGTAAATAACACAAACTGATTTGTATTATCTGCTCTAAAAAAATGATAAGAAAAATATTAAAAAACAAAAAAATAATATTTGTAATGGGAGAACAGAAGAAGGAAACTAGTTACTTTATTAATTTTGTTTTAAAAGATGATTTTTCGGTAATGAAGATAAACAAACTACCTTCTTTGTTTGATTTTTTCTCTTTAATAAAAAGTGAAGTTATTATATTTGAAGACAACGAGGAGGTTTCTTTTGAGAAAGTAAAAGAACTTCTTCATTTTTCTTGCTTTTGTGTTTTTGTTGTCACTAAGTTGAAAAATAAAAGCAGAGCAAGGAGCTTACTTAATGGGTTTAAAAAAGAGTGGATTATTATTTCTGACTTTTCAGTTTCAAGAAAGTTGGAAAAAAGAAAAACCAAAGAAACTTTAACATTTGGAATAGATCGTAAAAAAGCAGATTTTTACATTACCGACATATCTGTAAAAGATGGAAGTAGTAATTTTAAAGTAAATACAAAGTTAAATATTATTCCTTTCTGGGTAGAAAAAGAACTAAAAAAAAGAGAAATATACTCTATTCTTCCTGGATTATGTGTCGCAAAAATAATGGACATCAATCTTGCAGAGATCTCTTATAA
>CAZKZM010000022.1:0-3440 GCA_964557305.1 uncultured Candidatus Saccharibacteria bacterium
ATCAGGATCAACCATTCCTACTTTAATTGTATTTCCATCTCTTCCAACAGGAATCATCTTGTAGTGTTTTGCAGAATCTTCATGAATGAGATCTAAAGCGTCTTGTGGGACTTCATCAAAAGAAACTTCTTCGTGAGGAACTTCTTCTTCTATTACTTCTTCTTGTCCTTGTTTTTCTTTTTCTAAATCTTCTTTTGAAACCAAACCCATATCAAGAAGAACTTCTTCTTCTGATCTTCCTGTATCTTCAACGCTCTTCTTAACCAAACGAACATCTTCATCACTGATCTGTTGTTTTTGTATTAGTTTATTGAGTAGCTCCATATTAATAAGAGATAAAAGGATTGTCTCTTCCAAGTTCTCGATCGTCAATAAAGTTTATTTCTCCTATTCTTTGGTACTTTTCAAAGTTTTGGAACTGGCTCGTTTCTAAAAATTCAAAATCAATCTGAGGGGCTTGTCTTACTCTCGGGAGAGTGACCATATGATCTGGTGGTTTATCATAAATAAACTTCCATAAGAGAAAAAGCACTGCAATTAAAATTAAAGCTGTTCCAACGATAACAACCTGTTTGTTTGCTCTACTTGCTCTTTCTTTTTTTATATCAGACATAATTAGTAAGAATAAGTATTAGCTTCTATTTTTACATCAAGATTTCCATCATTTCCAGTTGTTGCTTCTTCTTCAAACTCATCTTCGGCAACCTCAAAAGCATCTACTGAATCAGAAGCTTTTGAGATAGACATATTGTTAACTTTTATTAACCTTGCTGACTTTTCTGTTTCCATAAAGAAATCTTTTATGTTGTAGTAATCTCCACTAATGCCGATACTAAAATCAACAACCTTTATCCGACTGTGATCTATCTCGTTAGGGCTATAAGGTTTTGATGAAAAAGCTCCCATTTCTCCGCTTCTTTCAAGATCGCTTCCTATCATTGTATCTTCTAAGTATAAAAATAAAGCAGGGGCATCGTGATCTTCTGGAAATGCCGTTTTTATAAGCTCTAATGCTTCTTTGTTCTCTTCCATCTTTTCGCCAAGCTTGTTTATCTTTTCAATATAATTTTCTAAATTTTCAAACTCTTCTCTTAGAATTTTATTTTTTTCTTTTTTTACTTGATACTCTTGAAAAGAAGGATGAACAACAAAGATTCCTCCAAAAAAGAACCCGCTAAATAATGCTGCTATGGCTAATATTTTCCCCATTTTTTATAAATTAAAATTTAAATAATGTTTCATCAAAGACAGCTGTAAAAGAAAAATCGACAAAACTTTCTCCTTCCTTGCTTCCTTTACTCATTCTGTCTAAAGAAACACTTGTAATAAAACTTCTTGTTTTTAGAACATAAAACTGTTGTCCTACTGCAACAAATCCTTCTCCTTTTCCGCTTATTTTTGCTTCATTTGTTTTAAAATTAATATCAATACTTGAGATCATTACTTTTGGATGCATCATTTTTTCTAAGGGAGCAAAAAGAGATGATGCTCGGTGGTGACCCTCTAATAAAAGTTTAAAATCTTCAATAATGTCATAGTAGTTTTTTGCTTCTTTCTCAATTTCTTTTGGGATCTCTTCTTCTTTTTGTTTAATATTACTTTCAAGAACAACTTCTGCTTCTTCAGCTTTGTTATTAAGAAAAAACAAAGTTCCATAGAAAATAACCATAATTGCGAAAAGAACCGCTGAAATAGGAAGAAAGAGATCTAAGTTTTCAGGCAGATCTGCTTTCTTTTTCTTTTTTGTTTTTTCACCTACTTGTATTGCCATAACTTTACTTTTTTGCTTTTACTCCTCCTAATGCTGTTCCAAGAGCAACACTATAAGATTGACTTATATTTATAATATCTTTTTCCAATGCTTCTGGATATTTAACTCCTTGAAAACAGTTTTTTGTTGAAACTTCTCTGTTGATCATTTTTTTAATATGTTCGTTCATTCCTGGAATTGAAGAAAATCCTCCTGTTATTATCACCTCACTGACGGTTTTGTCTTCGTTTCTTTCAAAAGAGTTAATCGCTCGTGCTACTTCAGAAAAAATGGCTCGCAAACGGACTGACAAAACCTTTTCAATTGACTTTTCTTTTAGCCCGTATTCAGCAATTATCTTCTTTGCTTCATTGTATTTTACATCAGCAAAACTTGCAAGTTGATTAATTATTAAACTGGCAGAAAACTCTAAACTGTGAGTTGCTTTTAAAATCCCTTTTTCAGCAATTGTTAAAAGCATTGTTTGTTCTCCCATATCAAGAATAGCGACAACATCTTCTCTATCACGAGCAAAAGCCCTAACAAGCGGAATCATCTCTCCTTCTAAAGAAACTATCTCAATCTTGCTCATCTCTGCAATCTTCTGATACTGATTAACTACTTCGTTTGGAATGGCAACAAGGTTTACTTTTACTTCTTTTCCTTTCTCAATCTTGTCGGCTAAAAACCAGTCCAAAGAAACCTCCGAAACAGGAAGTGGAACGTATTGACGAGCATGAAATTGGACAGCAGAGTCAACCTCTTCTTCTTCCATTGGTGGAAGATTAAAAGAAGTAAAAAAGCTTGCAAAATCTGGGAGAGCAAAGTATGCTTTTCTTGTTTTTATTCCTGAATTCTCAATTAAATAGTTTAGTGCTTTTGCAATATCTTCATCATCGTGAGAAAAACTCCCTTTTTTCTCTTTTTCTATCTTCTTATCAATGGTCTTTTTAATGAAGTTATTTATGAGCACTTCTCCGTAGTTTATCAACTCTGGCTCTTTCCCTCCTGAGATTTCAACTGCTTTTATAGAAGATGTTCCAATATCTATTCCTAAATACTCGTCAGACGACTTAGAAAAAAATGGAATATTGATCATATAAAATAGCAGATTAAACTACTTTCATAATATCTGTTTTTTTAAAATATTGCAACAGACAGATAGTTGCTAAATTTGTTTAGTGAAAAACGCATCTATCTGTTTTAAAGCGTCTTCTTTTTCTTTATATCTCGCAACTTCAATTTTTGGGTTTCCGCTTATCATAGCAGACAACTTTTTATCTTCTTGATCTCTATACAGGCACAATATCTTTTTATTCATCTCTTCTGCTCTTCCGATCTCATATCCAACTCCAAGTGATGGTGTAGAAACTTCTGCAACTAAAACATCCGCTTCTTTAATCCAAGAAACATCACGGTTGTAAATCTCCTCTTCAGGCAAAGTATCTTCTCCTTTTTCAGTTAGCTCTTTACTACCGACATGCTCAGTTAAAACCTGACCGTAGTTTGGGGAGTAGGACACAAACCAAAATCATTTTAGCGAAAATAATTTTATTCAGATTCAAGGCGTGAGCGGTAAAAGGTATTTTCAAATACCTTGTCCGCGAACAACGCAGAATATGGATAAAATTATTTCGCCCTACGGGAAGCACAATGTTGATTTCTTTCTGCGTTGCTCCTCCTCAATGTA